>CAMYWS010000045.1 GCA_947302865.1 uncultured Clostridia bacterium | reverse complement strand
TGTCCGCGATCGCTTCGAGGTACGTGCTGTACCCGGCGTCCGCCGTCGTGCCGGATTCGTCCGAAAGGTCCCCCACCGCCGTCTTGATCTTGCGAAGCGATGGGTCCGATTCCGTGATCCAACCCTCAAATACGCCGCGAACCGGCGGCTTGACGACGACCGTGCGCAGATTCGGCCAGAGATCCGGTTTGCCGAACGCAAAGTCGAGAAACGCCGTCTGCGCTCCGTCCTTTGCGAGGTCCTCGCCGATCGCCAGAAGCGACGCGCGTGCAAAGCTCAGCCTGCCCGGATACGCAGCATTCAGCGTTTCGCACGCCTCCGAAAAGGACCGCGCCTCCGCGGTGACGACCGTGTTTTCGACCTTCGTATCCTCCGTTCCGCCGGGGACCGAGACGAGCACCGTCACAAGGTACGGCATCGTCGTTCCGCGCTCGACGCCGACGTTCAGCACGTATGCGTACTCATCGATGTTTTTGGACTGCATACAGCCGAGAAGCAGCGCGCAGAGCAGCAGGATCAACGGGAAACGTCGCATGATCTTCTCCTTTTCGTGTTCAGCAGGATCAGCGGAAACGGCACGGAAACGAGCACCCACGCGTCGCGGTGCAGCCGTTCGAGGATCGCCGCCGTCGTTTTGGAATCGTAATACAGCGCCAGAATCAGCGTGACCGCGATCCCGCTCATGCTCAGCGCGACGGGACGGACGTCACGCACGCGAAAGCTCTTTGCAAACAGCACGCTCGCGGCGTACAGATAGAACGCAGCGCCGAGGATCGCGCCGGAAACCCACAGGAACAGCACCGCGCGGTCGAGCCGGAGCGTCGGATTCTCGGCACGCACCTCCACAAGCATCCGGTAGAACGGCGCGGGCATGTCCTTAAGCTGCGTATAGGGAAACGTCATGGAAAGCGCAATCAGCGCGGCGGCTGCGGCAAGCCCGCCCGCGATCGCGCCGATGCGTCCTCCGCTTCGCATCGCCATCCGGTCCTGGGTCCCCTCGCCGACGCACAAAAGCGCCAGAAGCGGCGCCGCCGCACGGATCTGCGCGCTGCCCGCCTGTCTGAAGATGCGGAACGGCTCGCCGAACGGGATCGGATAAATGCGGTACGGATGATATTGCCCGATCCCCGACAGCAGCGCGGCAACGATCGAGAGCAGCAGGACCGGCAGCAGGATCCGCGCGGTCCGCATCAGCGTCTCCGCACCCAGCGCGGTCAGAAGGAACAGGCACGGCAGCAGGTACAGGCAGACGACAACCTGTTTCGCGTCGGTAAACACGTACTGCGTCATGGTCAGGAGAAAACTTTCCAACGGCTGCATGGCGGCAAGCATCAACGCAAGGATCAACGGCACCGCAAGCAGTCGTTTCAGCCGCGACGCGCCGATCAGCGCCGAAAGGTCGTTTCCTCCGCGCAGGCGAAGCACCCATACCGTACCTTCAAACAGCAGCAGCGCCTGCACGGTCGCGATGATCTGCACGAGATACGACGCGTTTCCGTCCGCATACATCGCGTGACTGTCCATACCGAAGCAGCCGCCGAAAAACGCCGCGATCAGTACCATGGCTGCGGTCTCCTGCCGTCCGAACGCGCCGATGCGGAGATTCATACACGCCTCCTTACAGGATTCACCGGATCGGTCGGCTCCGCACGGTTTCGGATGCGCGAACGGAACAACAGATGCCCCGCGCGCTTTGTGACCGGCGCAAACGGCGAAAAGAACGGGACGCCGAACGACTTTGCCGAGCACATAATTGCCGTGACGCAAAGCCCCGCGGCGGTGATCCCCAGCAGTCCCGCAAGCGCAGCCGCGACGCAGAGCAGCACACGATAATAGGACGCGGCGACCTGCGCGCTGTAATCCGGAATCGCAAAGTTGCCGAGCCCCGTCAGCGCAACGATGATGAGCACGACCGTCGAAACGATGTTCGCCGATACCGCCGCCTGTCCCAAGAGCAGTCCGCCGATGATCCCGATCGCGTGACCGATCGAGCCGGGCACGCGCAGTCCCGCCTCACGCACGAGCTGAAACACCAGCAGAAGGAAGATCATTTCCATCCACAGCGGCAGAAACACCATTGCGCGGGACGCAACGACGGTTTCGAGGATCTCACCCGAAAGCTGTCCCGGATGGTGCAGCGCCAGCGCAAGAAAATACGCAGGCAGATAGGTCGAAAGCACCGCGCCGATCATACGGATCAGAAGCACGACCGTCCCGACCGGCTGACGCATGTCGAGGTCCTCGCCGCTTGCCATCAGGTCTCCGATCGTGATCGGCAGCACACCCGCCTGCGGACAGCCCTCTGCAAGCAGCGCGATCCGGCCGTCGAGCACGGCGGAAGCCGCGCGGTCGGGACGCTCCGTTTTCAGCATCTGCGGAAGCGGCAGATAGGTATACTCCTCTATGAGCTGCTCGACGCGCCCGACGGTCAGCCGCATATCGGTCGAGATCGCGTCAAGCCGCCGCTTGACCTCGTCGAGCAGCGCCGGGTTCACCGTGCCGTCGAGATACGCCAGCGCGAGCTTCGTGCGGTTCGTTCCGCCCGCGTCGCGGAACTCGCAGACGAAATCCGGCCGTTTGAGTATGCGCCGGAGCAGCGTCACGTTCGTGCGGAGATTCTCCGTGAACGCCTCCTTCGGTCCCATGATCGTCATCTCGTTCTGCGGTTCGCCGACCGCGCGTGAAACAAATCCGCGCGTGTCGCAGAGGATCGCCTCCCCCGCGCCGTCCAGAAGGATCGCCGTGCGTCCCTCCGTGATCGCGGAGACGATCGCGTCGCAGCGGTCGGTCAGTTCCGTTTCATGCATGGACAGCGCGTGCTCGCAAAAGAATGCCGGAAGATCGCGTGCGCTGACGCGACCGACGTCGGCGCGGAACGCGGGACGCAGGATGAACTCCGCGATCTCTTTATCGTCCGCCATGCCGTTCATGCTGACCGCCAGCGCGTCGACCGTGCCGCCGAGCTTGAACGGACGCAGGATCACGTCCGTATTGATGTCGGTATGAAATCGCGCCTTCAGCCATTCGACATTCCCGGAAAGGCGCTTTTGAACACTTCCTCGCTCCGGCTTGATCTTTGCCCGCCGCATTTCTTTACGCGCAAAAAAGGACGGCGTCCCTTCGGGCTCCGTCTCCAGAAGTTCAAACCGCCGGTACGGTCGATCAAATTGCAACAGGTTTCGGATCGCATGCTTCATACCGGTAGCATGCGGCGATCACGCGGGTTTTATGCGGTACAAAACGACTTGCGGGCGGATCGACGACCCGCCCGCATATGAATCATGTTGCTGTTTATTCCCCGCGATCGCCGACGACGACCCAGATCATCGGACGAACGCCGATCCCCTTGCGCGTTGACGGCGCGCTATACAGCGGCTGACCGACCATGTCGCAGTACACCGCCTGCGTCTGATCCAGCCCCGGCGTGCGCAGCCACCACTTGCAGGTACCGTATTCATCATGGCTCTCCACGCCCTGCGCCTCTGCGTACGCGGTCGGATACGTGCCGATCCATTCCAGGTTCGGATTCCGCACGCCGTATTCCAGCAATTCCGCAAAGGACATGATCACGACGTAATCTTCCGTATCGTCGCCGCCTTTGGTCAGGCTCGCGTCGTTGCCGAGATTGGTATACGTCATCTTCGGGATCAGCAGGCGCTCCTTTTCGGTAAACGCCGCGTGCAGGAATGTGTCGTTCAGCCATGTGCGGAGCGTGCACGTCCCCCATGTGGTCTCTTCATTCGCGATGTTGTTGTACTTCGCGGCGTCCAGCGCGTAAAGCGACCACAGCAGCAGGCGGTCGTCCTTTTCAGCCATCACAAACCATTCGATCGGTTCCGTTCCGTTTTTCGCATCGTTGTCCTGCTCGTATCTGCCGAATGCGACGACGTCGCCCGGCTTTGCGGACTTCAGCATGTCTTTCAGCGTTTCGTCCGTCTGCTCGGCGAACGCAAGCTCCGCCGCGCGGTCGTTCGCGTCACGGTACGTCCAATCCTTCTGGAACAGTTCGATTGCCTCCGCCGTGTTGCCGTTTTTCAGCGCGACTTCCGCCCGCGCATAGCGGATCGCAGGAAGGATCCTGTCGCGCAGCAGATACAGCGTGACGCCGCCCGCGAGCAGCGCCGCCGCCAGTATGATCAATACGATCCTGCGGATCCTGACTTTTTTTGCCCATGCTACAGGATCAATATGTGACGCCATATGTTTTCCTCCTTTGTTCTGTCAATGAAACCCGCCGACGCGATCCGCGCCGGATGCGCGTCCGTTCATACTGTTCATGTCGCCGATCGCGGTTTCGTTACAAAAAACTCCAAAAATCCGGTTTTTACGGCTCGGTCCGGTCGGTCACGTTCCGGTACAATTCGCTGAGATCATACTGCACATGATAGCGCAGCGGATGGATGAGCCGGAAGAACGAGCGTTTCCGTTCCGTGCCGACGCTGACGCGGCGGATCATCGTAAACCCGCGGAACGGCGGCATGTAGCTGATCAGGTCGTTGACATCGGCAAAGTTCCTGCAGTCCGTATACAGTGAAGCAAGATACCGTTGCATGCGTTTCTTATTCAGCGGCGTGCACTTGAACGGCCGCACACTGCCGTAGGTATAGAGATACGGTTTCACGCCGAAGTTGTAGTTCAGATCCTGACAGCAGAGACACGCAATGCCGGAGCCGAGCGACCAGCCGAGGATCTCCGTCGCCGCGTCCGGATGTTCTTCATGAAGCTCATACCACTTCTCACGCACTTCGCGCTTGACGGCAAGGTACATATTGCCCCAGCCGTGGTGCACGCGGATCTGCAGCGGTTCGCCTTCAAATTCGATCGCGCGATAATAGCGGCTCGCAAACTCAAACACGTTTGCGATCCAATCGACCGCGCCGAGCGTGCGCTGAAAATGGATCTGGATCACGTCGCGGTCCGGCTCGTAATGGATCTCATAATTGACCTCGTGCGACAGTCCAAGCCACTTGAAGAACTTCGTCGTGTTGTATTTGACAGCGATATATTTCACCGGATAGGTGACCTTCCCGGTGTGCGTGTAATCCTCGCTCGTGTTGATGAAATATTCCTCAAAGGGAAGCCGCCGATACTCCATAATACGCCTCTCGCCCGTTTCTGACCCGATTATAGCAGATAATCCGCACCGTTTCAACGGATAATCTGTTATCTTTTTGTCTGTCCGCCGGTCAGCAGGCGGCTCGTTTCGACGAGCTCCATCACCGTGTCGTCGGAGAGCGTGTCGTCAAGCGTGACCGTGATCCACAGTTTGTGATTCATATGATACGCGGGATAAACGCCGTCCAGTTCGGGTCTGCCCTGTTCGGGATCGATCTTCAGATTGACGACGTCCGTCATGGTTTCGTCCCCGTCCTTTGTGAGCAGTCCGCGCCGGATGCGCATGATCAGCGCAAACCATTTGCCGCCCTCCTCATGGCGAAACACGCCGGAATGTTCGTGCGGGCTCTGTCCCCACGGAAAGTCCGGTCTGACGCCGTATCGTTCAAAGATCCGGTCCGCAATGCGGTTTGCCTGCTCGTTCCCGAACAGCATAACCTTGCAGCAATGCGCGGCAATATCCGAAAGCAGGTCCTCATAGGCGGACCGCACGGCGTTCACATACGCGCCGTTGAACCGGTCCGACCGAAGCGGCGCGTATTCCTCGCCGTTCATGTTGTCGATCACCGTGCCTGTCGCCCCGCCGCGTTCCGTGACCGTCACGACGGCGGTGAAATCGCCGTCCATGAAATCGGTGCGATATGTATACCCGGCGTTCGCCCGAAAAAAGCCGTACCGTTCCAACGCTTCCGGCAGGAACCGTTTTCGTAAGAATACCTTTTCCTCGATCGTCATTTGATTTCCTTCTGTGAATAAACGATTTCTCTGTCTTTTATTATAGCGAAAATAACGTGCGATTCAATATCCGGTTTTTTGCGCCTACCGAGTCGTTCGGGTCTGCTGTTCAGAAGCGGAGCGGGCGCGCGGTGACACTTCAACTCGACAGGATTGAAGCTGAAAACAGAAATGTCGCCGCGAACGATTCGACGTTCGCGGCGACGTGCATAAGTACGCCCAAAAGGGACGAAATCAAGCTAAATACGCCTAAAAGTGTACCGAAACAGGATGCTCCCCGTGTTCAGATTAGTACCACTCCATGTAATAATAAAACCAGTTTGGCATAATTCTTTCTGTAGTGATCGCTTCTCCGGTACTGCTCTTCCATTCGAAAACCCCGGGAGAGATCTCCGCCAACTCATTCGAAGGAAACTCCAGCGCAAAAGGCGTGTCGTCCGCGGAATAATAAAAACCGGAATATGTTGAATTGGTCGCCAAGCCGGTTCCTCCGCAATAAAAAGCTATATTATTGTCGTTGTATCTGTAAATACTTTTCACGATTGTTTGTTTGCCGAGGCGGTCATGGATCCAGGATTCCAGTTCAGCGTCTTCACCGGGTATTTCGTCTTCTGTAACCGACTCCAGTATTTCGCGGTTTTCGCTGACATATTCTATGATCCGGTCTCTGGACACATCATCATTGAACAGTCCTCCGCATCCGGTAATGACTGCACAAACAGCAAAAATACCAACAAGCAGGAAAACTGTTTTTTTCATCATAACCTCTCCTTTCGCTTTTGCAAGGAATAGTATAGCACATGAAACGGTTACTTTACAACAAGAGCCCTCCCTCTTTTGCCCCGGTAGACATAAGAGGGTTCTTTCATGTGTAAGAGCGCCTAAAAGTGTACCAAAGCATAGAAAGAACGCCTAAAAGTACACCAGAGAAATGAAGTTATTTACAAGCAAAATCGGTTTTTATAGTATTCGGTCAACCGGATCAAATTCTCCAAACACGATGCATATTTCTTTTCCAATTCCCGAAGTGTGTTATACGCGCTGTCCATATCTTCCTGCGAGATAATGCCTTCGATTCGTGCTGCAAGTAATTCGTCTTCATCCAGTATGATCTTTTTTCCGTCTGGCATAATAGCCATGTCCAAATACAGGTCGTCTTCAAACGGAATTCCGTTTTCGATGCCGACAGATTTTGCTATGTCAAAATACCATTCGATCAATTTTCCGCGATTGTCAAACATAATGGTAAGAGCGTATTTGCCGTTATCAGGATAGGCTTCAATCAAAGAATAGCCGTTATCAATGATGCAAAGCTTCTCTTTACCATTTTCTATATATTTTGGCTTTGCAACGTTCTGAAGCTTAACGAAGCAAACGACACCCTTGAAAAAAGTCTCATCGACGATGATTTGTTGGTATTGGTCATCCGATTTATACGCAAAACGTTTTCTCATGTCCTCTTAATAACACTCCTTGCAAATCAACATTATCAAAGTACTTATACCATCATCACATGAAAAAAGCAAGAAACCTCTTTTGCCCTGGTAGACAAAAGAGGTTTCTTTGATGGCAGGGGCAGAAGGACTCGAACCCTCAAGAACGGTTTTGGAGACCGCTATGTTACCATTACATCATGCCCCTATTCGGTTTGCAAGCGGTATCATACCACAGACAAACGCAAAATGCAAGCACTTTTTGTGTTCTCACATGAATTGCAATATATAATCGTGCAGATTGCGGTAGGCGATGCGCTCGACCTCAGCGGGTGTGAACCCCTCCGAAAGCAGCGCGTCGAACAGCGCGGGAAGATCGGACG
>CAMYWS010000044.1 GCA_947302865.1 uncultured Clostridia bacterium | reverse complement strand
GCGTGCGGCAGATCGCCGCGTCGAAGGGCGTCGTGATCGCCGCGGGCAAGCTCGGCAAGTGGAAAACGACGTTTCAGGACATCATCGTGATCGCGCTGCTGCTCTACGATGAATTCCCGTTTTTCTGGCTGAATCCGTATCTGCGGTATCTGATCGAAGTGCTGGTGTACGTCGCGCTTGCACTGTCGGTCGTGTCCGCGGTCGAATACATCGTAAAAAACAAAGGAGCTTTGAACCTCAATGATTGCTGAGCTGATCTGCGTCGGGACCGAGCTTTTGATGGGACAGGTCCTGAACACCAACGCGCATTATATCGCAAAGGAGCTTGCGCCGTCCGGCGTCGATATGTATCATCAGATCGTCGTGGGCGACAATCCGAAGCGTCTCACCGAAGCGGTCGAGACCGCGTTTTCCCGCGCGGACGTCGTGCTGCTGTCCGGCGGACTCGGACCGACCGACGACGATCTCACAAAGGAGACCGTAGCAAAGGCATTGGGCAAGGAGCTCGTTCTCTTTGATGACGAATGGGAAAAGCTCGTGTTCTGGTTCACGTCCAAGGGCAGAACAATCGCGCCGAACAACAAAAAGCAGGCGATGTTCCCCGCTGATGCGATCATTTTGCCGAATCCGAACGGCACCGCTCCCGGCTGCATCATGGAAGCGGACGGAAAAGCCGCCGTTCTGATGCCGGGACCGCCGCGCGAGCTCTGTCCGATGTTCAAAAATCACGTTCTCCCCTGGCTGCTCGAAAAAGCGGGACACCGCCTCTATTCACGCGAGGTCCGCATCTTCGGCATGGGCGAATCGGACGTGACGTACCGGCTCGACGATCTCATCAAAAATCAGACGAACCCGACGATCGCGCCGTACGCCAAGACCGGAGAGGTCACCCTGCGCATAACCGCGCGCTGCCGCGACGACGCGGAGGGCGAAGCGATCGTCGCACCCATGATCGATACGATCAAAGCAACGCTCGGTGACGTCGTGTACGACACGAACGGACGCGAGCTTGCCGAGGTCTGTCACCGCGCGCTGATCGAAAACGGCAAAACGCTCGCCGTTGCGGAAAGCTGCACCGGCGGACGGCTTGCGGACGCGTTCATCAGTTATCCCGGCAGCTCCGCATACTTTATCGAAGGCGACGTGACCTATTCGAACGACGCAAAGATGCGCCGTCTCGGCGTGAAAGCGGAAACGCTCGACACGGTCGGCGCCGTCTCCGAGGAATGCGCGAAAGAGATGGCGGAGGGCACGAGATATGCCGCGCACGCGGACTATGCGCTGTCCACGACCGGCTATGCGGGACCGGACGGCGGCGAGCCGGGAAAGCCCGTCGGCACCGTGTTCATTGCGCTCGCGAGCGAATCCGGCACGGTCGTAAAGCGGCTGAACCTGTTCGGCGACCGCGACCGGATCCGGCATTCCGCGATGCTGAACGCGCTCGATCTTTTAAGAAGAAATATCTGTACGAAATAACGGACATGTGATATAATACAATAAACGCGCAAGATCGGAAAGAGAGGAAAACGATATGTTGGAAAAAGAAAAAGCATTGGAAATTGCACTGAGCCAGATCGAAAAGAGCTTCGGTAAGGGCGCGATCATGAAGCTCGGCGACGCGTCGCGCGTGCCGGTTTCCGTGATCCCGACCGGGTGTCTCGACCTGGATCTCGCGCTCGGCGTCGGCGGCGTGCCGCGCGGCCGTGTAGTCGAGATCTTCGGTCCGGAATCCTCCGGTAAAACGACCATCGCCCTGCACATTGTCGCGCAGGCGCAGAAGATGGGCGGTACCGCGGCGTTCATCGACGCAGAGCATGCGCTCGATCCCGTCTATGCCGAGCATCTCGGCGTACAGATCGAGGATCTTTACGTTTCCCAGCCGGACACCGGCGAACAGGCGCTCGATATCGCGGAAGCGCTCGCCCGCTCCGGGGCGATCGATGTGATCGTCATCGACTCGGTCGCTGCGCTCGTTCCGAAGGCGGAGCTCGAGGGCGATATGGGCGATTCGCATGTCGGTCTTCAGGCGCGTCTGATGTCGCAGGCATTGAGAAAACTCACCGGCTGCGTCGCAAAGACCAACACCGTCGTGATCTTCATCAACCAGCTGCGTGAAAAGGTCGGCGTCATGTTCGGCAATCCCGAAACGACGACCGGCGGCAAGGCGCTGAAATTCTACGCCTCCATCCGCATGGACGTCCGCCGCATCGAAACGCTGAAAGCCGGCAACGACGCCGTCGGTTCCCGCACGCGCGTCAAGATCGTCAAGAACAAGGTCGCGCCGCCGTTCCGTACCGCGGAATTCGACATGCTCTACGGCGAAGGCATCTCCAAGGAGGGCTGCATCCTCGACATGGCGATCGACCGCCGCATCATCATCAAGTCCGGCTCGTGGTTCTCCTACGGCGATATGCGCATGGCGCAGGGCCGCGAGAACGCGCGCCTGTTCCTGAAGGACAACCCCGAGGTCTGTCAGGAGATCGAGAACAAGATCAAGGCGCAGATCGAGGAGCAGCGCAAAAAGGACGCCGAAGCCGCAGAGCAGAAGCGCCGCGCGCGTGAAGCCGCGCTCCGCGGAGACGATACCGTTCCCCCGCCCGAGTTCTGACCGAAAGAGATTAAGCAGGTCCCGCAAATTTGTACGGGACCTGCTTTTTTCTTATCGCTTACTGTTTCTTCTGCAGTTTCGTCTTGTTGCCCTTGGCGTCGACGACGTAGGTGTTTTCAAGATGGGCTTCCAAAGACTTGCGGAAATCCGCGATGTATGCCTTTCTGAGGCGGTCGCGCTCCTCCGTTTCCTCCGGGGTCAGCCCCTCCGTCTTTGCCTTTCTCGCAAGCGCATTGATGCGGTCGATATGTTCCTGTTTCATATGATTTCCTCCGTGCCCGTATTGTACACGACAGCGGCGGATTTGTAAAGGCGCCGTCAAGAATTTACATTTACACAATTGACATTTGACATATTCAAAGCTAAACTACAAGCTATGAAGAAAAGCCTTTTGTTTGTCATATTTATTTTGGTTTTCATCATTCTGATCGCCTGCGGCACACCTGCCCGGGAGGCGATCGCTCCCTCTACTGACGAAGCGATCGTCTCCGAATCAGTCGAGACGCCGGCCGAGGATCCCGTTATCGCGATGCCTCCGACCGAGGTTCCGGCAACGCTGCCGCCCGCTCCGACGCCGACGCCGGAGCCCACGCCGACGCCGGAGCCCACGCCTGTACCTACGCCGACGCCGATCCCCTTTGACGAGGATGCGGAAGTGATCAAGAAGCTCTATCTCGGTTACGGCGAGGAGCCCTTCGTGACCGTCGCCACCTCCGGTTCCAGGCCCTCCGCTTACAGCGATCTCGATTCGTCGGAAAAAGAATATTTTTATCCGTTCAAGCCGGTTGAAGGCGTCTATACGCACGAATGGATCGTGCTCGGAACCGTACAGTCGGGTGAGCGCACGTATTATCATCTTCGTCCGATCGGCGCAGAAGGTGAAGGATATATCGAAACGCGTTTCACACGCGATACCCGGCTGACCGCGCCGGAAAGCCCGTACGCGGTCATGGTCCGCCCTCACGGCATCATCTATTCGGCACGCACGACCGACGCGCCGATCGCCGCGCACGCCGACTATGAAGTCATCCGCGTGATCGGGGTCGACATCGAAAAGGGCTTTGCCGCCGTTCTGAATGCGGAAGATCAGACCGGCTACGTACAGCTCGGACAGATACAGTTCGTCGATGAAGAAACGTTCCTGTCCCTTCTGCATCAGTCCTGCGAAACGCCGGAAAGCGCGTTCTCGCTCGAAACGCTCGTCGAAGACGCGTATGAATACCTCAAAGAGCCCTACACCGATTCCGCGTCGTTCCTGTTTGATCTGCTGCGGGACGAAGGTCTGCACTTCAACGAGGCATACTACGTATTTTACAAAAAGCCGCTTGAAGAAAAAAAGCTGTACCCGAACCATCTTTACGTAACGTCCATCTATAACTCGCTGATCTTCAAGCTGTTCAACAGCGCAGGCGATCTCGTCACCTGCAACGGTGAAAAGACCGACTGGCAGTATATCGGCGATTTCGAATCGATCGAAGCGGGCGATCTTCTGTTCTTCTCGGATGAGCTCGACAAAGGCAAGGCGGTCGTCCCGGACGTTGAGGTCGTTCTGCACGGAAAGTATTCCGGCGATCTGACAGACTGCGGGCTGTATCTCGGCGAAGGACGCATGCTGACCGTTCGCAACGGGTTCGTGGTCGACGTGGAGATCGATCCCATCTCGCAGAAATACTTCGACTGCGCGCGGCGCATTTCCACGACCGTGGTCGACGAAAAGGCACACCTGATCGAATGTCTGATCTCGATGACCTATGACCGTCTCGGCACGCCGTACAATTCCGTCCGGCGGATCGGCGACGAGTCGTACGACTGTTCGGGTCTGATCAACTGGCTGTTCCGCTGTTACGACTATCTCGCCGAGAACTCGAACGAACCGATCCTCGACGTTACCGCCGCCGGATGGTCCAACAACGTCAACGCGATCCGGAATTCGAAAAACCGCATCGTGTTCGCCAGCACGGGCATCTCCCGCGAAAACAGGGAAGCGCTTGCCGAATTGCAGCGCGGTGATTTCGTGTTCCTGCTCAACGAGAGCCGGAACAAGACCGGTCACGTCATGATCTATCTCGGGAACAACACGGTCATCCACTCGACGCGCATTGAGGGCAACTACCGCGGCACGCTCGTCGCACGGTTCCGTCCGCATCTGCAGTCGCTCTACTGCAACTCCCGCCGCATCGAATCTATCACGCCGATCGGCTGATAAAATACACCGATCCCGCGGAAAAACCGCGGGATCGTTTTTTGTGCGTTCAGTTTTCCGGATACGCCGACCGGCTTCCGTCACCGTACAGGAAGATCCCCTGCACGCCGTACCTGTCGAGGATCGATCTGCTTCCCTCCTCCCCGAGCACGAAACATGCCGTGGAAAGCGCGTCGCAAAGATCGGACCGGGTTCCGATGATCGTGACCGATGCAAGTCCGTTCGAGACGGGCATGCCGGTCTTCGGATCCAGAATATGATGATACCGGACGCCGTCGAGCACAAAGAAGCGTTCGTAATTTCCGCTTGTGACGACCGCCGCGCCGCCGAACTGCAAGACTTCCGCGCTCTGTTCCGGCGTGCCGTTCGGATCGCGGATGCCGATCGTCCAGGGGCTTCCGTCCGGTTTCGTTCCGATCGTGAGGACGTTTCCGCCCATATTGATGCAGGCGCTTGTAACGCCCTGTTCACGCAGATATTCCGCGACACGATCCGCGATATATCCCTTTGCGATGCCGCCGAGATCGATCTCGGCGCCGTTTTTCAGCGTGACCGTATTGCCGTCGATCTCGACGTTCCGGTAATCGACGCGCGCCGCGGCGAGGCGCAACGCATCGGAATCCGGCAGCACGGGGTCCTCCGCCGTAAAGTTCCACATACCCGAGACCGGCGCGATCGTGACGTCAAACGCGCCGCCGCTCGCTTCTCCGATCTCGACGGCAAGGCGTAAAAGCTCCGCCGTCTCCGGATGCACCTCGACAGGTTCTCCGTCCGCGCGGTTCAGATTCCATACGTCGCTGCCTTCGATCGTTTTGCTGAGCAGCGCTTCATAGTCGGCGCAGATACGAAGCGTTCCGTCGACCGTTTTCTGCGGCGCGTACGCTGTGACTGTCACGACCGTATCGCACGCGATCCCCGCAGCAGAATGTGCCTTTCCCGCTCTGCATCCGAGCATCGGAAGCAAAAGGACGAGCAGGCACAAAAGGACCCGTTTCATGCGCCGGCCCTCCTTTCATACCGTTCGATCCCGTAAAACGCGCCTCTTGCGGCGACGCCGAGCAGCAGTCCGGTTGCGGTCCCGCTGATCAGCAGCCACGGCGCATAGAACAGCACGGGTCTGTATGAGATCAGGATACATCCGACGATGCATTGTCCGACGATGTGCAGGATCCCGCCGATCGTGCTGACCGGGATCACGGAAACGTGCGGAATACGGTGCAGAAGAAGCATCGCCGTGACAGAAAGAACGCCGCCCGCGAGCGCGTACAGCGCGCCGACCGCGTTTCCGAATAACAGGGAAGAAAGTCCGACCTTCAGGAGCATCAGAATGACCGATTCGTGCGGACGCATATAGAAAACCGCATACAGAAGCGCCAGATTGGACAGTCCGAGCTTGATGCCCGGTACGGACGGCACGAGCGGAATCAGCGAATCGATATAGCCGAGGATCAGCGCGGCGGCGGTGAGGAGCGCCATTCTTGTCAGCGTTCGGATCTTCATTCCCCGCCTCCCGCATATTCGATATAGACCCGATGCGGCGCGCAGACGATCCACGTGCCGAGCGGACGCGACTGCACCGTCTCCGCGTTCAGAACGCCCTGCTTCACGCATTCTTTGTGCGGACAGTTTGCCTGCTCCATCCATGCTTCCCCGTTTTCGATATGTATGACGTTTTCCGCGCCTTCGCCGATCGCTTCATCGGCAAGCTTTCCGTCGCGAATGACGATCGTCCGCGTTTCCCACGCAGGGATCGTCAGCGATTCCCCGTTTCCGTAGCGAATCACGAACCCGTCCGCCGCGTCTGTTTTCGGGCGAAGAAGCAGGCAGACAACGACGGCGAGCGCGGCAAAACCGATCGCCGCGCCCGTCAGTATCCAATTCCGTATATGCCGCTTGTTGTCCCCCTGCCGTTCCATATCGTCAGCCGTTGTCCTGCTGCAGATTGCGGAACGTGCCGCAAAGCTCGGAATAGCCCCATGCGAGACCTTCCGGCATGGTCCGCGCCTTTGCGGAAAGACCGTTGTAGCGGCCTTCGCCGTGCCGGTTGATCTTATTGCCCATAAAGATCATGGTCTCCGACATGCCGCCGTCCAGATTATAGGCGACGACGCAGCCGAGGTCCTTCATGATCTTCGCGCATTCCTCCGCGTTGGTGCCTTCGCTGTAACCGTCCTGTCTGCCGTCCACGGCGACCGCGACCAGATGACCCGGTTCGATCATGCCGATCATGACGCGCTGCGCGATGTCGCGGCGCTGGCTGACCGCGTCCTTGGTGATCTCGCCGTTTTCCACGAGGATCGGTCCGAACGAATAGCAGTTTTCGACGCCGCTTTCCCAAAGATCGACGGCGTTGACGGAATTTTTCTTGACCAGTTCCAGCGTGTGTGTCTTCGGGTTCAGCCAGCAGGAGTCGATACGCGTTGCCTTCTGGAACAGATATCCGTCTCGGATCAGCGTTCCTTTCTTTTCCGCGTCCATGTGAATGAGGTTGTCCCCCGTGATCCACAGCACGCACTTGCTGTTCAGCGCCATATCGATCGCATCCGCGCGATCCCTGCTGTCGTGCTTCCAGTTTGCAAACGTCGGGTGGAAGCTGTCGTATTCGCGCTCATAGATATCGGCGACAAAGTACACGACCGGTTTTGTGCGCGTGCCCTTCGTCATCGTTGTTTCCACGCGATGGATCTCGACCGCAAGGATATCGGAACGGTAGATCCATTCGCCGTTCTCTTCGTCGAACGATACGAACTCCGGCTCCCCTTCCTTCAGGAACCTGTCGTCAAAGTTGGTTGTCTCGTAGACGCGCGCGGGTTCCGGCGTCGGTTCCGGCGTCGGCTCCGGCGTCGGCTCCGCGGTCGGT
>CAMYWS010000043.1 GCA_947302865.1 uncultured Clostridia bacterium | reverse complement strand
CCGCCATGATGGTCGGCGGCGGCTTCGGCGGCAAGGAGGACATGAGCGTGCAGCACCACGCGGCGCTGCTTGCGTGGCACACGGGTCGTCCCGTCAAGGTCGCGTTCACGCGCGCGGAGAGCATTCTCATCCATCCGAAACGCCACGCGATGGAGATGGAGTTTACCACCGCCTGCGACGAAAACGGATATCTCACCGCCATGAAGGCGACGCTTGTTTCCGATACCGGCGCGTACGCCTCGCTCGGCGGACCGGTGCTGCAGCGCGCATGTACGCACGCCGCGGGCCCCTATAACTATCAGACGATCGACATCGACGGCAAGGCGATCTATACGAACAATCCGCCGGCGGGCGCGTTCCGCGGGTTCGGCGTCACGCAGAGCTGCTTTGCCACCGAATGCAACCTGAACGAGCTTGCGGCTATGGTCGGCATCTCGGCGTTCGAGATCCGCTACCGCAACGCGATCCGCCCCGGGCAGGTGCTGCCGAACGGACAGATCGCGGACGAAACCACGGCTTTGGCCGAAACACTCGACGCGGCAAGACCGATCCTCGAACGCGATCCGAAGGCGGGCATCGCCTGCGCCATGAAAAACGCGGGCTTAGGCGTCGGTATTCCGGACACGGGACGCTGCCGCATCGAGGTGAAGGGCGGGGAAGTGTATCTTCATTCGTCCGCCGCGTGCATCGGGCAGGGCATGGGCACCGTGCAGACGCAGATGGCGGCGGAGATTCTGAACATCCCGCACGAGCGCGTGCATTATTGCACGCCGGACACCGCGCTTGCGCCGGACGCCGGCAACACCACCGCGTCGCGGCAGACGCTGTTTACGGGCGAAGCGGTCGTCCGCGCGGCAAAGCAGATCAGAGAAGCGCTTGAAAAAGAGGGCTCGTGGGACGCTTTGGAGGGACGGTCGTTCTTAGGCGAGTACACGGGCGTCACCGATAAGCTCGGCAGCGACAAACCGAACCCGGTCTCGCACATTGCATACGGCTACGCGACGCACGTGGTCGAGCTGAACGACGACGGCACGGTAAAGCGTGTGACGGCGATCCACGACCTCGGCATTGCGGTCAATCCGCGCGCCGCCGAGGGACAGATCGAGGGCGGCGTCGTCATGGGACTCGGCTACGCGCTCACCGAAGATTTTCCGTTAAAGGACGGGAAGCCGACCGCAAAATACGGCACGCTCGGACTGTTCCGCGCGGACAGGACGCCGGAGGTCGTCGCGATCCTTGTCGAAAAGGCGAAAAAGGACGGGCTTGCCTGCGGCGCAAAGGGCATCGGCGAGATCTGCACGATCCCGACCGCGCCGGCGGTGCAGAACGCATATGAGAATTACGACGGCATATTCCGTACGGTGCTGCCGCTTTCCGATACCCCGTACAGCAAAAAGAAATGACGGATCACTGCGCGTTCCGACAGTGAGGAGATTCGAGAAAACCGATGAAACGAGGACGGCTCTTCATCATCTGCATCCTGATCCTGCTGCTGGCGCTGCCGGTTCTGCCCGCCGCGGCGGAAACGGAGCAGGCGGAGGACCTGACCGAAACGTTCCGGTTTGATTTCGGTCCGGACCCGGACGCGGCAAAACGGATCCTGCGGGACCGGGAACAATATCATACGTTCCGGGAGAACGGGGCGTTTACGCTTGCATGGGACGCTGAGACGCGTGACGCGCGGCTGTGCATCTCATGGCGGGAGTCCCCGGAGAACGTCAGCGTCACGCAGTACGCCGCGGACGGATCGGCGCTGCTGCAGGAAACGCTCGTTCCGCATCCGGATTCGGTCGTTCCGCTGCTGCCGGAAGCACGAAGCGCCGCCGTGCAGGCGGGGGAAGACGGCATGAAGGTCCTGTTCTGCGCGGTGTACGGCCCGGGCGGGCTTCCGGAGCCGTTTCACGAATGGCAGGAGACGCCGGACCGTCTCGATTATCTGCTGATCTCGACGCACCCGGACGACGACGTGCTCTATCTCGGCAGCATCATTCCGACCTACGGGGCGGAGCAGGGCCGTGTCGGAACGATCGTTTACGTCACCTGTCAGAACCGCGTCCGCGCGGACGAGGCGGAAAACGGCGCATGGGCGATGGGCCTTCGGTACCGTCCCGTGTTCCTCGGCATGAAGGACGTCGATAACAGCGCGTCCAAGGATGCAAAGAACGCGTTCAAATACAGCGAGCTGCTTGTGAACACCGTGCGCGTCTATCGAAGATTTCGTCCGCTCGTCGTATTTGCGCAGGATCTGAACGGCGAGTACGGGCATTGGCAGCATAAACTGACGGCAAAGGCCGCGCGCGAGGCGTTTTCGCTTGCGGCGGAACCGGCGTTCGACCCGGAATCGTATGAGCAGTACGGCGCATGGCAGGTGCAGAAGCTGTATCTGCATCTCTTCCGGAAGAACAAACTGACGGTGGACGCGCACGCGCCGCTGTCGTTCTTCGGCGGCAGGGACGCATACGATGTCGCCTGCGAAGCGTACCGGAAACACGAGACGCAGCAGCGCTTCCGCTTCAAGGTGCGGCGGGACGACGGCGCCTACGCGTTCAACCGCTTCGGTATGGCGGAAGGCGTCGTACCGGTCGGAAACGACGTGTTCGACGGCATCGACGAACGGCTGCTCTGCGGCTACGTTGAACCGACGCCGACGCCCGAACCTACGCCGGAACCGACACAGACGGCGACACCCGCCCCGACGCCCGAACCGGCGCCGACGATTGTACCGGTTACGCCGGCGCCTGCGGAGACCGCGCAGAAAACAGCTCCGAAACCCGACGTGCAGGACCTTCGGCCGCTGCTTTGGATCGGCGTCGTCACAGCGGCGACGGCTGCCGTCGTCGGCGTTGCCGCATATTTCTGGAAAAAACGGCAGCTTCGGAAACATTCGCCGGACAGGGAAGCATGATCCTGCGTGCAGAGTGTGAAAACGCTCTGCACTTTTTTATCTGCGGACTTTCTTTTCGAGGAAGGCGACGGCGTAGTACATCAGCGCGGCAAGCACGCAAAGGACCGTGACCGACGCCATGACGAGGTCGAGCTTGAAGACCTGCCCGCCGTAGACGATGAGGTAGCCGAGCCCGGCCTTGCTGACGAGATATTCGCCGACGATCACGCCGACCCAGCTCATGCCGACCGAGATCTTGAGCGCCGAGATGAGGTCCGGCACGCCCGCGGGCAGAACGACCTTCGTAAAAATCTGCAGCTTCGTTGCGCCGAGCGTGCGCATCAGAAGCTGTTTTTCATCGGTCGCGGCAAGAAAGCCGTTCAGCACCGTCACGGTCGTCACGACGAGCGACACGAGCACGCCCATGACTACGATCGAAGCCGTGCCCGCGCCGATCCACACGATGAGCACGGGACCGAGCGCGATCTTCGGCAGCGCGTTCAGAACGACCAGATACGGGTCGAGGATCCGGTTCAGCTTCGGCATCCACCAGAGCAGCACGGCAAAGAGCGCGCCGAGGATCGTGCCGAGCAGAAAACCGAGCACGGTTTCGAGAAGCGTCGTGCCGACGTGCAGCCAGAGCGAGCCGTCCGCATAGAGCCGCGCGATCGTGGCGATCACGCGCGAAGGGGAGGAGAGAATGAACGGATCGAACCACCGGAGGTCCGCGCCGAGCTCCCACAGAAGCAGAAAGCCCAGAAGGACCGCGATCCGGCACAGGACGACGGCGCGCGCGTCGCGGCGGATGCGGCGAAGATACCTTGCGTGCGCTTCGGAAACGGCGATTCTTTTCATGGTCTGAGCTCCTTCCAGATCCGGTCGAAATAGTCGTGAAATTCCGGCTGACTGCGGCGAATGAGCGGGGACATGTCAGCGGGAAAGCCGATTTCTACCGTCTCTTTGAGCTGTGCGGGACGCGCGGAAAACACCGCGACGCGGTCCGCCATCGAAACCGCCTCGGAGATGTCGTGCGTGACGAGGATCGCGCTTTTATGCTCGCCGCGGATGATGCGGTAGACCTCGTCGGAAAGGTTCAGGCGCGTCTGATAGTCGAGCGCGGAAAACGGCTCGTCTAAGAGCAGCAGGTCCGGCTCGAGCGCGAGCGTGCGGATCAGCGCGACCTTTTGCCGCATGCCGCCCGAAAGCTGCTGCGGTTTATAGGTCTTAAATTCGCCGAGTCCGTATTTGTCGAGCAGAGCAAGCGCGCGCGCCCTGCTTTCTTCCGTCAGCCGATGCTGTACCTCAAGTCCCAGAAGCACATTCTTTTCCACGGTGCGGTGGTCCAGGAGATGATCCCGCTGCAGCATGTAGCCGAGCCGCAGATCCCTGCGAACAAAATTCACGCTGCCCGCCGTGGGGGAAAGCAGCCCCATGATGAGCGAGAGCACGGTGGTCTTGCCGCAGCCGGAGGGACCGACCAGAGCAAGAAATTCACCGTCGTATACGGTCAGATCCAAGTCCTGTATGGCAGCCGTTTCGCCCGCGACCGTATGATAAGAGAGCGAAACGCCGGAAAGCTTTATCAATTCGGATTGCATACCCGATCTCCTTTATTGCCTGATAGGATATCGTATTCCGCTTTTTTTCGCGGCGTTCCGTCACAGATTTCCCGCAGGGCGCGTATGATACAGAAAAAGAGGGAGGGAAGCGTATGCGGAAAAGATGCGAACGGAGATGCAGGGCAAAGCGGCTGATGCTCGCAGCGATCGGGGCAGCGGCGGCGGCGCTCGTCTTTTATTGCGTGCCGTGGTGGGTATTTCTGGTCATCGGCGTCGTTTCGCTGCTGGCGGCCGGGTGGATGCTGCTGCGCGAATGAGTACGAATTAACCGATTGTTCACCTTCCGCGCGCGATCGTTGTGGTATACTGTAACCTGTAAAGGTATATCGGAGGCGGAAATGCGAAAGCTTTGGAAAAACAGACCGATGTGGATCGCGCTGATCGCGATCATCCTTCTGGTCGTCCTCGCGGGGTTTACTGCAAACGGCAGCGGCACGAAGGACGGGCTGTTCCGTACGGCGCTTGCGCCGGTCGCCGGATTTCTGCATACCGCCGAATCGCAGGTCGCGGACTTTTTCGCGCGCGTATTCACGCCGTCCGAGATCCGGGAGGAAAATGCGCGGCTCCGGGAGACGGTGCTTTTGCAGGAACAGAAGCTTGCGCTCCTGGACGAGACCGAGAAGGAAAACGCGCGGCTTTCGGAACTTCTGAACTTCACGGATGCGAATCCGAATCTGCACTTTGTCACGGCGTCTGTCATCGGACGCGACAGCAATCCGTATATCGACACGATCACGCTGAACGCGGGCTCGCGCAGCGGCGTGACCGAAAAGATGGCGGTCATTACGCCGGACGGCGTCGTCGGACGCGTTTCCGAGGTCGGTCCGAACTGGTGCAGGGTCAAAACGATGTGCGACGATAAGATGCGCATCAGCGTGATGGTGCAGCGTACCCGTGACGAGGGCATGCTCGGCGGGCTTTATGAGCCGGACGGCGAGCTTTTGGGCACGTTTCTATACTACCTGCCGGGCAAGGCGGACGTCCGCACGGGCGATACAATCCGCACAAGCGGCATCGGCGGGTTTTTCCCGAAAGGTCTGTACGTCGGGACGGTCATCGCGGTCAACGAGGAGGGCAAGGGCACGCATGACGCGATCGTTTCGATGGACATTGATTTTCTGCATCTTGAAGAAGCGCTGATCGTGGTCGGCGTGGATGAGGCGATCGGATGAAGCGCCGGCTTCTGTTGATACCCGCGGCGCTCCTTGCGCTCTTTCTGGACGCGTTTGTGCTCCCCGCGCTTTCGGGCAACGGGATCCGGCCGCTGTTTACGCTGTCCCTTGCAATGGCGGCGACAGCGGTGACGGCGGCGCAGGACGGCATGCTGATCGCGTTTTTCGGCGGTCTGCTGACCGATCTGTTCTGTAATCCGTATCTCGGGCTTTCGGCGGCGGCGTATCTCGTCGCGGTCGTGATCATGTACGGCTTCGTACGGAAAGGCGTGCAGAGAAGCGGGCTTCTGATCCTGTTCGCACTGGTCGGCGCGGCCGCGGCGGAGACGATCGTCTTCGTATTCTCGCTCGCGATCGGCGCGCGGTTTGACGCGCAGCGGCTTCTTCTCGCTGCGCTTCCGTCGATCGTGCTCGAAGCGCTTTTCACGTATCCTCTTGCGGCGCTGTACCGCAGCAGGGAGAAAGGCAGTTCTCTTCGTAAATGAAACGCGGTGAAAAGGGAAAACTGAATACGCGCATCTGGATGCTGATCGGCGTCTTTGTTGTGATGCTCGGCGTGCTTCTGATCTTTCTGGACAAGCTCGCCATCCGCGAAACGGAGGCGTATTCGGCGGCGGTGCAGCAGACGACAGAGGTCACGACCTATCAGTCCGGCAGCCGCGGCACGATCACCGACCGCAACGGCGTCGTGCTCGCCTACGACGAAACGACCTACAACGTGCTCTTTTACCGCGATCCTTCAAACCGCACGCCCGTCGACAGCGCGCGCTATACGAATTCGCTGATCGAAGCCATCCGCATCATCGAGGAGGGCGGCGGCAAAACGATCGACACGTTCTATATCGATATGCTCTCCGACGGCACGTTCGTCTACGACTTCCGTACGTCGGACGCGTCCGTCGCCGCCGCGCGCAGGCGCAACTTCGTCGAGGCGTGCAACTTTTCGAATCCGGACCTGACCGCGGAGGAGGCGTACCGCATCCTGCGCAATTCCTGGTGCATTCCGGACAATATGCCGTTCGACGAAGCAAAGAAGATCATGTCCATCCGGCAGGAGGCCGTTATGAACAGCTACCGCGCGTTCGAGGGCGTCCGCATCGCGTACGACGTGTCGCTGGCGGTCGTGACGGAGCTCGACATGGCAAGCGACCGGCTCACCGGCATCCTCACCGAAAAAAGCAGCTACCGCGTGTATCCGTTCGGGAATACAGCGTCGCATATCATCGGGTATCTCAGCAAGCAGGTCACGAAGGACATGACCTCCGTCGGCTATTCCTACGCGGATTATCAGCCGTTCGACGCGAAGGGGAAGGAGACGCAGAGCATGCTGGAACTCGGCTACTCCTACAACGATCTCGTGGGCGTCGCAGGCGTGGAAAAGACGATGGAAGCATACCTTACGCCGCATCTGTACGGACGGCTCGGCACGACGCGCATCCTGAAAAACAAGCGCGGCGCGATCGTGGAGGTGCTCGACTCCACGCAGCCGACCGACGGCATGAACGTGCAGCTTTCCATCGACATCGAGCTGCAGAAGGTCTGCGAGGATGCGCTTCGGGCAAACATTGCGGAAACGCGGAAAAAACAGGAGCAGAAGATCGCGTCCGACCGCAGGAAGTATGAAACGCTGACCGACGGAAACGTGGACAAGATCAGGCTGGCGGAGACCGGCGCGGTCCTCGTGATGAATGTAAAGACCGGAGAGCTCCTTGCGCTGGCGTCCTATCCGGATTACGATCCGAATATGTTCACCGACGGGATCGACGAAACGGAATACGAACAGCTGTTCGGCGCAGACAGCAATCAGCCGACGCTGAACCGCGCGATCGGCATCCGCACCGCGTCCGGCTCGGTATTCAAGATGGCGACGGGATTTGCGGGGCTGATGGAGGGCAAACTCACCACGACGGAGATGATCTCCGACCATTCGCCGTACTACTACTTTGTCGACGACCCGACGACCAAGGTCGAACAGAACGCGCCGAGCTGTTGGATCTCGAATCCCGCAAAGCACGCGAATCTGACGCT
>CAMYWS010000042.1 GCA_947302865.1 uncultured Clostridia bacterium | reverse complement strand
CCGTCGTTGATGTTGTAATACAGCATGTGCAGCTTGCCGTCGCCGGAGGAGCCGTTGGTGTGGTTGCCGAACGAGGACTGCATGAGATCGAACTTGGAGTCGAACTCGTCCGCGGCAAGCTTTGCAAAGGACGCGTCGATCTCATCCAGCGGGTAGGTGCTGTTGGAAGAAGAGACCGGCGTCCAGATATAGCAATGCTGCCCGACGTAAAGGCACTCAAACGAAACGCTGGAGCTGCCGGTCGGCGAATACTGCGCGAGGATCCTGAATGTTTTGGTATCGCCGACATTGAAGGACGCCCTGACCGGCTCCGGCGCGGGATCGACCGATTGTACTTCGGACTTCGCCAACTCGTTGAGCTGACTGTCTATGTCGATCTTGTAGGGCCGCTCGTCCGGATCGGATGCGGTCCGGATCGGGAACGCGTTGACGTTCGCTTCGATCGTCGTGTCGATGAGTCCGGTCATCGTGCCGGTACTGTAGGACGTTGACGAAGATGTCGCGGGGTTATAGATCACAACGTAATCACCCTCGTAGCCGCCGGTCGGATCATCGTCAATGATGATGGAATTGTTGACAACTCTCGCATTTCCGTTCTCCGATGAATCCGTTGCCGCAAACGCCGGCATGGTCGGGACGAGCAGAAGCAGTACGAGGAATACGGACAGGATCGATCTGAATAGTTTCATGCATATCTCCTTTCCCGGTCGCGGGGTCATTACCTCCGCGGATCGCTTTTGTTATTTTATCACATAAATATGCCTTTGTCTATAACAGCCATCCGGTCTTATTCTCAAAAAAAGGACCGCGCACAGGCGGTCCGAAAGAGATCATTCCACAACAAGTTCGACCCTTTTCTTCCTCGGTTTCGGAAGCGGCAGCTTGTCCAGAATGCGATGATACAGCAGAAGCAGCACGGCAAACCCGACAACGATCAGCAGCACGATGCGCCACGTCTTCCACGGTTCCCAGTAATACGCCAGAAGCGCGTCAGCGGCGGCGATCACCAGCGCGCCGACGATCAGCCACGGGAACGTTTTCTTCGAAAAGAGCTTGCGGACCGGAACGTGCGGGAACAAAAGCTTCCAGACGAACACGAACAATCCGACAAGCAGCGCGATCTCCAACAGATAGTGCAGCAGAAACTGTCCGACCGGCGACTTGATCAGCGCGGACAGCATCACGGTCAACGCCTCCCCGATTCCCCACAGCGGCAGCAGCACGAGCACGCGCACCGGAAGCGGCCACGACCGGACCCGCAGGCAGATGCGTTCCCGCAGCGTATACGGTTCATATTCGTCGGTTTCGACAATATACCTGCGATGCTCCACGTCGTCGACCACGCAGACGTGCGAAGGATCGACCGCGGATTCGTCCGTTGGCTTCAGGAGCGTCGCGGGATCGGTCACGACCGTGTTCACGAGCAATCCCGCCGCGGTCACGACGCCCGCCGCCCCTGCCGCGACCTTTTTCGCGGTCTTGCTCTTTTTCTCTTTCATAATCGCCCTCCGTTCCTGGATACGCAGATCTTATATTTGATTGTAGCACAAACCGAAGCGGGAATCAATCCTGCCGGAAAACCGCAATGTTGCTATTTTCGGAGAAACCCTGTATAATCGTCATATGATCAGCACAGAGGTATTCAGAGAAATCGTTTTTGAACTGATGGACGAGCTTCCGGACGAATTCTTCCGGGAACTTTCCGGCGGCGTCGTCGTGTCTGAAGCGCCGTCTGTTCCCGGCTACGCCAAAGGAAACGATCTCTATACGATGGGCGTGTACCGGGTCTATTCCGGCGTGCGGCAGATCACGCTTTTCAAGGGCTCGTTCGATCGGGTGTACCCGAACGCAGACGAAGCACAGGCAAAGAAGATCCTGCGCGGCGTTCTGCGGCATGAGATCCGACACCATCTGGAATCGTTGGGCGGCGTCCACGACGCCTCCTCCCTAGAAGCCGAGGACGCGCGAAAAAAGCAGGCGTACCTTGACCGTCACGCCGCAGACGAACGAACGGAAACCGAATAACGGATATAAAAACACAGCTCGCTTTTCGGCGGGCTGTGTTTTCGGTTGCATAAAGCGGTCAAAACGACAACTTACCGGAACGTATCCGCCGTGACGTTGTCGAGATCGACGTCCTTGGTTTCCCTGACCTTGAGCATGAGCAAGATCAGCGAAACCGCCATGAACGGCACGCCGATGCACAGGAACAGAATGTCCATCGGGAAGAAATTCTGCAGCACCAGGAACAGCGCCTGTCCGATGAACATGCCCGCGCCGATCATGACCGAGATCGTTCCCATGACCGAGGCGCGCATGCCGGACGGCGAGGATTCCGCAGGCATGGTGAGGATCAGCGTATCGGACATCGACCACAGTCCGCCGATGGAGCACCCGTAGGCGATGCCGGCGGCGACCGGTCCCCAGTTGAGGCGGCATGCAAGCACGAACGCCAGAAGTCCCAAAAGCGCCAGCCCGCCGAGGATCAGGCATACCTTTTTACGGCCGAGCTTATCGGAGAAGAACCCGCTGACGATGGTAACGACACCGTTGACCAGCGGATAGATGATGAGCGCAGTCGATACCAGCGCAGTCGTCATTGCGCCTTCCAGCACCGTGGAATAGTACGAGGTATAGAAGGTCGTTGCAAAGAACAGGAATCCCGCAATGAAGATCCAGCGGAGCTGACGGTTTTTGAAGATGAATCTGATCGCGCGGAACACGCCGCCCTGTTCGGCTGTACCGTTCTTTTTGTCCTCCTCCGCTTTGATGCGGCGTTCTTCCGGCGTCAGCGAAAGGTAGCCGCGCCGCTGTTCGACGAACACCGGCGTCTCCCGCATGAGCAAAAACGATCCCGCGCCGACAACAATCGCCACGATCACCGGGATCAGATAGACCATGCGCCAGCTTTCCGGTACGTCCTCTTTCAAAAATGCCCGCGACAAAACGCCGATCAGCGACACGGAAATCAGCGCAATGCCCTTTGCGATAAAGCTGTAGGTCGCGCGTTTTTCCTTCGGCGCAGTCTCCATGATATAGAGCACCTGCATGTCGTTCGGGGTAAAGAACATCATGGCAAGCATGCCGAGAATATACTGTACCGTGCTGTGACTTGTCATCACGATCAGCATACCCACGCCCATTCCGACGGTATTGATCATCAGGAACAGCCGACGGCCGAACCGGTCGGACAGCGCCTTATAGAACGGCGTAATGATCAGAAACAGATTGGACGCCACCTGCCACGGCGCGACCGTGTTGATCGCATTCGTGTATTCCGGCGTGTTGACGTTGCGCGATGCGATATGAAACAGATCGAACAACGCATACGGCTGCATGGCAGAGTTCATGTTGGACGTGATCTCGTCGACGATGTAGATGACCGTCAGCACGATCATGGCAAACAACAGATAATACGCGCCTTTCGGGCGCTGTGCTTCCCGGTTGAGCCGTAAAAGCTCCATCTGCTCCCGGAAAAGCTTCCGCTCCTCTTTCATTTTTCTCTCCTCTGTCCTTTTCGCTTCGGGATCCGCCGATTATCTGAGCTTCAGTCCGTCTTTGAACGCGTCGCCGACTCTGCCGCCGACCTTGTAATATCCGTGCGTATAGGGATCGAACGCGATCGCCTCGACCGAATCGATATCCACCTTGCCGTCCTTCATATTTGCTTCCTCGACCGAGGTGCGCAGGACCTTGCCGATGACGCCGAGACCGGTCTCGTCGTTCTGGTACTCGATGAATTCGCATTCGAGCGCGATGGGCAACTCATTGATGATCGGCGCGTCGACAAGTTCGGACTTCACATAGGTCATGCCGGACTTTGCGAACTTTTCCGGCTCTTTGTTTCCGCTGACGACGCCGAACCAGTCCGCTTCGACCACGTGCTTCGCATCTGCGATATGCACAACAAAGCCCTTGCGTGCCTTGATGTTCTGTACGGTTCTGTGCGTTTCGGTCAGGTTCAGCGCAACCTTGTCGCGGTCGAGCATCGTACCCCACGCCGCGTTCATGACGTCGACCGTTCCGTCCGGATTGAAGGTCGAGATGAGCAGAACCGGCATCGGGAAAATGGCTTCTGTGGTTTTGATCGGTTGTTTCATAATCATTCCTCCTGTGTTGGTATTACCTGTATTATAACGAAAAACGGACCGTTCTTCAATAAAAAAGACGATTTCCGAAAAAAAACTGTGATTACAAAAAGAGCGGTGACACAGATCCGTGAATCTGTGTTATAATATCAGTATCATATAAAGGAGGATCACCAGATGACAGACAAGAATCCCGTTCCCGGCAAGGGCGGCAGCACGTATATTCCGTTTGAACAGCGCACCGGCGAAAGCTCCGCCGTGTTCTTCACACGCGATCTTTCCGAAAAAGGACTTCTGAAAATCTTTGACAGGGTCAGCTCCGTCCTTACCGGCAAGGTCGCGATCAAGCTGCACACCGGTGAGGCGGAAGGACCGAACATCATCCCGCGTCCCTGGGTCAAAGAACTGATCGGCACGCGCCTGCCCGACGCGGCGATCATTGAAACCAACACCTATTACGAGGGCAGCCGCTATACGACCGAGGAGCATAAAAAAACGTTGGAGATCAACGGCTGGACGTTCTGCCCGGTCGATATCACCGATGCGGAAGGCGTTGCCGAGCTTCCCGTGCAAAGCGGCAAGTGGTTTGAGACCATGCACGTCGGAAAGTCCATGCTGCAATACGATTCGCTGCTCGTGCTCACGCACTTCAAGGGGCATATGATGGGCGGCTTCGGCGGTTCGAATAAAAACATCGGCATCGGCTGCGCGGACGGTCGGATCGGCAAAAAGGAGATCCATACCGCAAAGGGCAGCAGCAACATGTGGAGCATTGCCGAGGAGGAGCTGATGGAGCGCATTTCGGAGAGCACAAAGGCGACGGTCGATCACTTCGCCCCGCACGTCTGCTTCATCAATGTGATGCGCAACATGTCCGTCTCCTGTGACTGCGAAGGTCCCGAAGCGGAACCCGTCGTAACGCCGGACATCGGCATCGTCGCGTCCTTGGACATTCTCGCCGCGGACGCCGCGAGCGTCGATCTCGTGTACGCGCTTCCGAACTTCGGCGGCAAGGCGCTGACCGAACGCATCGAGACGCGGCACGGTCTCCGGCAGCTCAGCTATATGAAGGAGCTCGGCATGGGCAACGACCGCTATACGCTGATCGACCTCGATCATAACGACGCGGTCATTACCGCGGAAAAAGCCGTGGAGGAGATTGACCCCGTCTGGACGCCCGATCGGTTCAACACCTTCCCGGGACGCAACAAACGCGCGTTTATCGGGCAGTAACGAAAGCCGTTCATTCGGATCGCGTGAATCATACACGTTCCGACCTGAAGCGGCGCCGAAAAAACAGATCATGAATACAGCAACGCGCTGCACGCCGGGCTTCCCCCGTGCAGCGCGTTCACGTTCTGTAACTGCCCGTGTTTCATAAAAAGCAGGCCGCGCTTTCCGCGTATGATCGTCGAAAGCTGCAGGCACGCCGGCAGTGCTTGCATCAGGATTTCTTTCGTGCGGGAACGCTGCCGTTCAGGCAGTCCGACAGTTCATGCAGATCCGAGATCACGTAATCGAGCCGGTACCCGTCCGGCACAGGCTTTTTCCCGGGATTGTACCAGCAGGTTTTAATCCCCGCGTTCATCCCGCCCTGCATGTCGCTCGTCAGCGAATCGCCGACGATCATGACCTCGGAAAGATCCGCGGGACGGATCGCGTCAAACACCTTTTCGAAGAATCTGACGTTCGGTTTTTCCGCGCCGAGCTGTTCCGAAAGGAACACGCCGTCCATCAGCTCGCCGAATCCGGACCGCTGCATCTTTTTCGTCTGCGCGGCGACCGTGCCGTTCGATACGACGTACTGCCGGACTTTACCCGCAAGCGAACGGACGATCTCGAAGCTGTCGTCCCGGTATACGATGGTATCGCCCAGCTTCAGTTGATACGCGGCGTTGAACGCCGCCGCGATCGACGGGTCGACGCCGCATTCGCCGAAAAACGTTGTGAACCGCCCGAGCAGGACCTCCTGCTTGGCGATCTCGCCGCGTTCCAGCCGTTCCCAGTATCCGATGTTGATCTCGGAATAGCGTTCGAGCATCGCGTCCGTACATTCGCCCAGACCGTATTTCAGAAACAGCGCGCGGATCGCCGCCCGTTCCGCCGCGTCAAAATCCAGCAGCGTTCCGTCGACGTCCCAAAGGACCGTCGTGATCATGCGTCACTCCACGCCGAGCACGCGATAATCCTGCGCTTCCACCGCATCGCGTAAAACGTCGTCCGCAACGGGCGCGTTCAGCGTTACGACCGCGGTACCTTGGTTATGATCCGCAACGGCGGATTCCACGCCGGGGACCGCCTCGAGCGCTTTCTTTACCCGCGCCTCGCAATGCGGGCACATCATGCCTTCGACCTTCAATGTCTTTGTCATCGTTTGTTCCTCCTTTTTTGATTCTTCTATCATGGATCTCAGCGCATCCGCCGGGATCGTTTTTCCCTTCCTGTCGTGCTTTGCGTCGTACGGCTTTATGAGATTCAGCCGCAGCGCGTTCATGCACACGAAAAAGCTGCTCAAAGCCATTGCCGCCGCGCCGTACATCGGCTTCATCTCAACGCCGTACAGTCCCATCGCAAGCGGGATGCAGATCACGTTGTAAAAGAACGCCCAGAACAGGTTTTCGTGAATGTTCCGGATCGTCGCGCGGCTCAGCCGGATCGCCGCCGTTACGTCGGTCAGTCGGCTTTTGACTGCCACAACGTCCGCCGCGTCGATGGCAACGTCCGTGCCCGCGCCGATCGCGATACCGTTGTCCGCCACCGTGAGCGCAGGCGCGTCGTTGATGCCGTCGCCGACCATCGCGACCTTGCCGAGCGTTTTCAGTTTCCGGATCACGTCCGCCTTCTCGTCCGGCAGTACGTTTGCGATCACGTGATCCACACCTGCCTGCCGGCTGATCGCCCGCGCGGTGCGCTCATTGTCGCCGGTCAGCAGCACGGTCTGCACGCCCATGCCCCGAAGTTCTTTGATCGCCTGCGTGGAGTCCGCCTTGATCGGATCCGCAACGGCGATGATGCCGAGAAGCGTACCGTCCAGCGCAAACAGCAGCGGCGTTCTGCCTTCCCCGGCAAGCGCGTTCGCCTGTTCCTGCGCGGTTTTGTTCACCAATCCGCGGGACATAAGATATTTGAGACTGCCGCCGATCAGTTCCTTTCCGTCCAACCGTGCGCAAAGCCCGTGCCCGGGCAGCGCAGCAAAGTCCGTGACCTCGGAAAGCGTAAGCCCCTCCGCCGCGGCAAGCACCGCTTTCGACAGCGGATGCTCGCTGCTCTTTTCCAGCGACGCGGCAAGGGTCAGAAGCGTGTCCCGTTCCGCACCGATCGGGACTACGTCCGTAACCTTCGGCTGTCCCTCCGTGACGGTTCCGGTCTTGTCGAGCGCGACGATCTGCGTCCGTCCCGTACCTTCCTGCGCGGCGGCGGTCTTAAAGAGAATACCGTTTTTCGCGCCGACGCCGCTGCCTACCATGATTGCGACCGGCGTCGCAAGCCCGAGCGCGCACGGACAGCTGATGACGAGCACGGAGATCCCGCGGGCGATCGCAAACGGAAACGGACGACCGGCGATCAGCCAGCCGATCAGCGTCAGCACGGCGATCCCGATCACCGCCGGTACGAACACGCCGGAGACCTTGTCCGCAATGCGCGCAAGCGGCGCTTTGGTCGCCGCCGCGTCGGAAACGGTGCGGATGATCTGCGCCAGCGTCGTGTCCTCGCCGACGCGCGTCGCGCGGCATTCGATGTACCCCTGCTGATTCATCGTCGCGGCGGAGACCG
>CAMYWS010000041.1 GCA_947302865.1 uncultured Clostridia bacterium | reverse complement strand
GGCTATGCGGTAGTCATGGAAGGCTACACGAAGCTCGGCTTCTGCGGCGGCGGCGGCGGCACGAACCCGGCATGCTGCCGTTACGGTTACGGCTTCCTGCAGGGCGCAAATGCTGCGGCGGCAGAAAAGGGCATCAACGTTGAGATCAAGTACTCCTGGCAGTACGGTGCGTCCTTCTCCGCTTCCCCCGAACTGCAGACGATGGCAGCTGGCTGGTATGCATCCGGCACAGAGATCATCTTCGCATGCGGCGGTTCCATGTTCTCCTCCATCGTTGCGGCAGCTGCTGAGAACGATGCAAAGGTCGTCGGCGTTGACGTTGACCAGTCTCCGGAATCCAACACCGTTGTTACTTCCGCTATGAAGGGCCTCTCCGTCTCCGTCGAATGGGCAATCGCAAAGCACTATGACGGCAGCTGGAAGGAAATCGGCAACAACGGCACGAGCCTCGGCGCGGCGAACGATGCAGTCGGTCTGCCGACCGCAACCTGGAGCCTCAAGAACTGGAGCGTTGCGGATTACGAGAAGCTGTTCGCGAACATGAAGAACGGCACCCTCGTCGTCGATCCGAACTATCCGGTAGATCACGTCTTCAACTTCTCCAACGCGAAGGTCGAAGTTATCTGATCACATCAGAGCTCAAAAAGGACTTCCTGAGGGAAGTCCTTTTTTTGTCCCGGTAAATGACAGAATGTTGCATTTTCTTCACAATTTTTTCATACCTGCTTGCAATTTGCCCTTGCAGCAAGTATAATATATGCAATACTTGTGGAAATATTTCGCGAGTCATAATGAAGGAGGTGGAGTCATGGAGCAAGCTCCCGAATATGTCATTGAGATGCTGCACATTACCAAGGTTTTCCCGGGTATCAAGGCAAACGATGACATCACGCTGCAGCTCAAAAAAGGCGAGATCCATGCGCTGTTGGGAGAAAACGGAGCCGGCAAATCCACGCTGATGAGCGTTCTGTTCGGTCTGTATCAGCCGGAGGAAGGCGTCATCAAAAAAGACGGCGTGGAGGTCAAGATCAACAACCCGAACGACGCGACGGCGCTGCACATCGGCATGGTGCATCAGCACTTCAAACTGATCGACGTTTTCACGGTCCTCGACAACATTATCCTCGGCGCAGAGGATACGAAACTCGGCTTCCTGCAAAAGAAGGAAGCGCGTAAAAAGGTCAAGGAGCTTTCGGAACGCTACGGCCTGCACGTCGACCTCGACGCCAAGATCGAGGATATCACTGTCGGCATGCAGCAGCGCGTCGAGATCCTCAAGATGTTGTACCGCGACAACGAGATCCTGATCTTCGATGAGCCGACGGCGGTTCTGACGCCGCAGGAGATCGAAGAACTCATGCAGATCATGCGCGGTCTTGTCAAGGAGGGCAAGTCGATCCTGTTCATCTCACATAAGCTGAACGAGATCATGGAAGTTTCCGATCGCGTAACGGTTCTCAGAAAGGGCAAGTACATCGGCACGGTCAATACCTCCGAAACCACCAAGGAAGAACTTTCCTCCATGATGGTCGGCCGTCCGGTGCAGCTCGTCGTCGACAAGGACGAAGCAAAGCCCGCAGAACCGGTTCTCGTGGTCGAAAACCTCACCGTTCCGTCCAAGCTGCATAAGAACAATGCAGTCAAAAACGTCAGCTTCACTGCGCATGCGGGTGAGATCACCTGTATCGCCGGAATCGACGGCAACGGGCAGACCGAGCTCGTTTATGCGCTGTCCGGTCTTGAGAAATCGAGCGGCGGCAGAATCATGCTGTGCGGCAAGGATATCACGAAAGCGTCGATTCGCCAACGCAGCCTTGCAGGCATGAGCCACATCCCCGAGGATCGTCATAAGCACGGTCTGGTGTTGGATTACACCCTCGAACAGAACATGGTCCTGCAGCGCTATTATGAAAAGCAGTTCCAGAAAGCGGGGTTCATCAAGTTCGGCGCGGTCCGCGAATACGCAAACAAGCTCATCGAGCAGTACGACGTCCGTTCCGGTCAGGGTCCGATCACGACCGCGCGCTCCATGTCCGGCGGCAACCAGCAAAAGGCGATCGTCGCGCGTGAGATCGACAGAAACCTGCCGCTGATCATCGCCGTGCAGCCGACCCGCGGTCTTGACGTCGGCGCGATCGAGTACATTCATAAGCAGCTCGTCAAGGAGCGCGACGAGGGCAAGGCGGTCCTGCTCGTTTCTCTTGAACTCGAGGAGGTCATGAGCCTTTCCGACCGCATCCTCGTCATGTACGAGGGCGAGATCGTCGGTGAGCTCGATCCCAAGAAGACCACCGTGCAGGAGCTCGGTCTGTACATGGCGGGCGCCAAGCGCGAAGGCGCGAAGGGAGAGGAGGCGCAAGCATGAAAGAGCTTCTGAAGAAAAACGGAACACGGTCCGTTCTTGCGACCGTCATTTCGATTCTGGTCGGTCTGATCGCCGGCTCGATCCTGATCCTCATCGTGGGTTTGAGCAGCAGCGAGATCGGACTGTCCGGCGCATGGGAAGGCATTCGCCTGATCCTTGCCGGCATATTCAGCACCGGCCGCACGGCGTCCGGTGCGCTGTCCTTCGGCTTCAACCCGCAGATCATCGGCAACATGCTGTTCCGCGCGGTCCCGCTGATCCTTTGCGGCCTGTCCGTCGCGCTTGCGTATAAGACGGGCCTCTTCAACATCGGCGCGTCCGGTCAGTATCTTGCCGGCACCTGCGCGACGCTGTACGTAGCGCTGTCGATCCCGGCGGGCGTGCTGCCGCAGTTTCTGATCTGGATACTCGCATTCCTCGCGGGCATACTCGCCGGCGCGCTCTGGGGCGCGATCCCGGGCATGCTGAAGGCGTTTCTGAACATCAACGAGGTTCTTGCCTGCATCATGACGAACTGGATCGCGGCGAACCTCGTCACGTGGCTGTTCGACGTCAGCAACCTCAAGAATATGGTCGAGGGCACCAAGACCGGCTACATCTACAAGACCACCTACGGTCTCGTCAATGCGGACGGCGTATGGACGTATCGGGACGGTCTCGGCGTAGCGACGCCGAAGCTGGGACTCAATAAGATCTTCCCGGGCTCGCAGGTCAACGGCGGTATCCTGATCGCAATCATCATTGCGGTCATTGTGTACATCGTGCTCACCAAAACGACCTTCGGTTATGAACTCAAGGCATGCGGCGCAAACCGTCATGCGGCGCGTTACGCGGGTATCCGCGACAAGCGCAGCATCGTGTTCTCGATGGCGATCGCCGGCGCACTTGCAGGCGCCGCGGCTTCGCTCTACTATCTGTCGGGCAACACCGAGCTGTACTGGTCGGTCTACCAGAAGCTTCCGGCGGAGGGCTTCAACGGCATCGCGGTCGCCATGCTGGCAAGCTGCAACCCGATCGCCTGTATCTTCACCGGTCTGTTCATGTCCGCGATCGACCTGCACGGTCTGCAGCTCGCGAACCTCACGGCGTACAATGAGTACATCACCGACGTTATCATCGCGGTCATCGTGTACCTTTCCGCGTTCTCCCTGCTGATCAAGACATGGATCGGCGGCGGGCGCAAGAAGACGCCGAAGGTGAAGCCGGAAAGAGTCAAAAAAGCCAATCCGGGAAAGGAGGTCGCTGAATAATGTCGTTCTTAATCAGCAAAACTCTGATCTATGCGGTCCCGTTGATGATCGTTGCGCTCGCGGGCGTCTTCGCAGAGCGAAGCGGCGTGATCAACCTTGCGCTTGAGGGCATCATGATCTTCGGCGCATTTGTCGGCGCGCTGACCATCCATATGATGCAGAAAGCAAACGTATTCGCGATCGTCGACGTTGCAAGGAACATGTCTCAGAACTGGGGCAGCGTGCAGCTGTTTCTGCTTCTGATCATGGCGATCACGGCAATTGCCGGTGCGATTTTCTCGCTGCTGCTGGCGTTTGCGGCAATCAACCTTAAGGCGGATCAGACCATCGGCGGCACGGCGCTGAACCTGCTGTCGCCGGCGCTCGTCTGCTTCTTTATCCGCCTCGTTGCGCAGCAGAGCGAATTGAGAATGTACACAGGCGACGCGGCGAGCTGGTTCATGGTGAAAAAGTCCATGTTCGGCATCGACAATGCGCAGGACATCGGGTTCCTCGGCGAGACCTTCCTGAACAAGGTCTACCTGACCACCTATTTCTGCATTCTCCTGTTCGTCGTGCTTTCGATCTTCCTGTACAAGACCCGCTTCGGTCTGCGTCTCCGTTCCTGCGGTGAAAATCCGCAGGCGGCGGCAAGCTTGGGCATCAACGTTTACAAGATGCGTTACAGCGGCGTTGTGATCTCCGGCGCGCTTGCCGGCATGGGCGGCTTCGTCTATACGCTGACTACCGCGAACTGCGTGGCAAACGGCGACGTTGCGGGCTTCGGCTTCCTCGCTCTGGCGGTTATGATCTTCGGTAACTGGAAGCCGCTGAGCATTGCCGGCGCGGCGCTGCTGTTCGGCTTCTTCAAGTGCGTCGCGGCGTCGTACTCCACGCTGGACATCAACGGCGACGGCATTGCGACCCTGCTGAACCTCAGCAAGGATCCCGTCTGGGGCAAGCTTTTGAACCCGCATCTGTACCGCCTGATCCCGTACGTGATCTCACTCCTGGTGCTCGCGTTCACTTCCAAGAAGTCCCGCGCGCCGAAGGCGGAAGGTATTCCTTATGATAAGGGAATGAGATAAAGGGAAAAAAGAACAACAACCTGCATGAAAGGACCGTTTTCGGACGGTCCTTTTTGTATGCGGAAGGATCGGAACGGAAATACTGTGCATATGTGGATCTTAATCATCTTTTTCGTTCTGCTGCTTCTGCTGCTGTTCGTTTCCATGCCGCTGATCATAGAGGCAAGGGGGCGGGCCGGCGTGCGCGGCGCGGTCGTGCACGCAAAAATTTTCGTGCTGGGTCTCTTTCCAATCCCGCTGCGGCTGAAGCTGTATCTTCTGAAGGATCCGTATTTTACGTTGATGATCGGGAAAAAACGGATCGGATTGTTTGAAAAGCAAAAGCGGAACAAAACGCGGATCACGGGCGTTCGGCTCCTGCGTCTCGATACGAAAACGACCGTCGGCGTGGACGGCGAACCCGCCGCGGCGGTGTTGCTGGCGGGGACGGCCGCTGTGCTGCTGTCGATGCTCACGACGCGCGTCGCGGAAAGCGGTTCTGCGAAAGCCGCGCTCTGCGCGGCGCCGACTGTCCGGTTCTCTGCCGCGGCGCAGGCGATCGTGCAGCCGGTCCCGCTTGCGCTCGGGATCGTTCGCGGGCGTATAGCACAGCGCAAAACGGCAAAGAATACCCGTAAATCCAACGAAAAGAGGACAACGTATGCATCCTGTTGAAACGATACTGCAGACGACGATGCGCGAGATCAAGAACATCGTCGACGTGAACACGATCGTGGGCAATCCCATCTTCGGCGAAGGCGGCGCAGTGGTCATTCCGGTCTCAAAGGTTTGTCTCGGCTTCTTCGCGGGCGGCGGCGATTTCCCGACGCAGGCGGTCGCAAGGAAAGGCGCGCCGGACTTCGACGCGAACGGATACCCATTCCTGGGCGCAAGCGTCGTCGGCGTCTCCATCAGCCCGAAGGCGTTTCTGCATATGCAGGGCGGGCAGGTCACGCTGCTGCACGCAGACTGCGACGGCACGCTCGACCGGCTCGTGCAGATGATCCCGACGGCAATGACCGAGATCCGCGACGCGATCACCGAGATCCGTGCGCAAAAGGATGAACCGCCTGCGGGGAGCGAGCCGTGAGACGGCTGTTCGCGGTGCTGCTTTGCGCGTTCCTGCTGCTGCCGCACGCGGCGCAGGCGGAGCAAACGGATGTTCCGGCACAGGCAGCGTATCTCATCGAAGCGAACTCCGGCCGCGTGCTGTACGCGAAGAACGAGACCACGCGGCTGCCGATGGCGAGCACGACCAAGATCATGACGGCGCTTCTTGCCGTCGAATCGGGAAGGTTGACCGAAGCGGTCACGGTTCCGGAGGAAGCCGTCGGCACGGAGGGCTCGTCCATGTATCTGAAGACCGGCGAACAGATTCCGCTGTCCGATCTCGTGTACGGGCTGATGCTGACGAGCGGCAACGACGCGGCGGTCGCGATCGCGTATTATCTCGACGGCGGGACGGAGGCGTTTGCCGCACATATGAACGCGCGTGCAGAATCGCTCGGGCTGTACGACACGCATTTTGTGACGCCGAACGGACTGCATGACCCGGAGCACTACACGACGGCAAAGGACCTCGCACTGCTCGGCGCGGCAGCGCTCGAAAATCCGTTCTTTGCGGAGATCGCGCGTACGCAGTACCGAAGGACCGAGGGCACGAATCCGCACACGCTCAAGAACAAGAACCGCCTGCTGTGGGAATACGAGGGCGGCGTCGGCGTCAAGACCGGCTACACGAAAGCGGCGGGGAAGTGCCTCGTCTTTGCGGCGGAGCGCGGCGAAATGAAGCTCGTCGGCGCGGTGCTGAACTGCCCGGCGATGTGGGACACGGCGAAAAGCATGCTGGACACGGGCTTTCGCGATTATCGCGTCAAGGCGTTTCTGACCCGCGGCGCGGTTTTTTCGCTTCCGGTCGAAAACGGTGTGAAAAAAGGATTGTCGGCGGCGCCGATTGCTGATATACTGTATCCGACGCAGACCGACGGCGGCGAAACGTATTCCGTGGAAACGGCGTTTGAAACACTCACGGCGCCTGTTCGCGCGGGACGGCAGGTCGGAACGGTAACGCTTCTGCGAAACGGCGAGACCGTGAAGACGGTACCGGTCGTCGCGTGTGAGGCGGTCGACGCGGTCGGGTTTGCGTACTATCTCAAAAAGGCGGTCCGGTCGTTTCTCGGATGAACCGCGGGCGGGGTATATGCGTTTACAGAAATTCATGGCGGACTGCGGCGTGGCGTCGCGTCGCGCCTGCGAAACAATCATCGAAGACGGACGGGTTACGGTGAACGGCATTCCGGCCGTCCTCGGCATGTCCGTGGAGGAGGGGGACGACGTGCGGCTCGACGGGAAAAAGCTCGTGCCGCAGGAAAAGCGCGTCGTGCTGATGCTCTACAAGCCGCGCGGCGTCGTGTCCACCTCGAGCGACGAATCGGGCAGAAAGACGGTGCAGGCGTTCGTTTCCGGGCTTCCGTACCGGCTCTATAACGTCGGACGGCTCGACCTCAATTCCGAGGGGCTGCTGCTGCTTACGAACGACGGCGAACTCGCGAACCGCCTGATGCATCCGCGCTTCGGCGTCAACAAGACCTACCGCGTCGTGTGCGACGGAACGCTTTCGGCGTCGGAGATCGCGACGCTGACGAACGGCGTACAGCTGGAAGACGGGCTGACCGCGCCGGCGCGGGTCACGAACATCCGCCGTTCCACCACCGGCGGCACGGCGTTTTCGATCACGATTCACGAAGGCAGGAACCGGCAGATCCGCCGCATGCTCGAGGCGGTCGGACACCGGACGCTCAGACTGAAGCGCGAGGCGTACGGCAATCTGAGGCTCGGCGACCTCCGCCCCGGCGAATGGCGGTATCTCACCCCGGAGGAGATCGAGGGACTGAAAGCCGCAAGCGGGCATACGGGGGAAACTGAAAATTTGTATGGTCTCCCCAAAATATAACAGCGTTCGCGCGCTGTTTTTTGCTGTCAAGTTTACGTAAAATTTCGTGTAAAGTCAGACATTGCTTGACTTTATACGACAAATCAGTTACAATAATCTTGGTATTCAGTTTTGAACTCCATCAGGGCTGAAACACAGAAATGTGTTCAAATACAGCAAAAACAGAAAAAATTACGGAGGGAAACATGAAAAGATTTTTTGCGATCGCTCTTTGTCTGTTGATGGTTGCGGCGCTGTTCGCCTGCAAGACGCAGGAACAGCCGAAACCCGCGGAGCAGCCCGCTGAGCAGCCCGCGGAGCAGCCCGCGGAACAGCCCGCAGAGCAGCCGGCAGCGGAAGGCCTTGACATCAAGGTCGGCTTCATCTGCCTGCATGACGAAAACTCCACCTACGACCTGAACTTCATCAATGCCGCGAAGGGCGCATGCGCGGCGCTCGGCATTCCTGAGGGCAACTACATCATCAAGACCAACATCCCCGAAGGCAAAGAATGCTACGAGACCGCTGCCGACATGGCGGACTCCGGCTGCAAGATCATCTTTG
>CAMYWS010000040.1 GCA_947302865.1 uncultured Clostridia bacterium | reverse complement strand
GCGCCGCATTCGCCGACCTCGCAGCCCTTCTTGACCGATGTCAGATGATAGTCGTTCCGGAGCATGTCGGTCAGCGACGCGCGCACGTCGACCATCTTTTCGACTTCCTTGCCGTTTAACGTAAACCGTACGAGTTTATACTGTGCCATCAAAGCTCACCTCCCGCAAGAAGGATGGATTCAAAGAGACAGCGCTTTGCCATCTCGACCGCGATGTGCTGACGGAACGCTTTCGACGCGCGCCATGAATCGCGCGGATTGATGTCTTCGAGCACCGCAAGCCCGAACGCGTCGATCAGTTCTTTGCTGATCGGCTGACCGTTTGCTGTCGCTTCCGCGTGCGGCGCGCGCATCGGGACGGGTCCCGCCACGCCGTAGGCGATCCTTGCGCGCTCGATCGCCTTTTTGTCCTCCGAAAGCCGTACGTTCACAGAGCAGCCGAGCGTCGCGATGTCCATGGCATTGCGCATCGCGTACTTGATGTAGTGTCCGAAGGTGTTCTCATAGGATGCCTTCGGGATCAGGATCGCGGTCTGGATCTCGCCGTCTTCGACGCGGATGTCAACCTGCCCCGCTTTGATATAGAAGTCCTTGATCGGAAGGCGTCTGATACCGTTTTTGCCGGTCAGTTCCACGATCGCCTCCCATGCGTGCAGCGTGGAGGCGGAGTCCGCGCTCGTCACGCCGTTGCATGTGTTCCCGCCGATCGTGCCGATGTTCCGGATCTGCGGACCGCCGACCATGTCGACTGCCTCGCCGAGCACGTTGATGTACTTCCGGATGATCGGATCGCGCGTGATGTGCGAAAAGCTTGTGAGAGAGCCGATGCGGATGTTTTCGTCTTCGTCGATCGAAACGCCCCGCAGCTCGTCCAGTCCGTAGATGCTGATCAGTTCCTTACCCGCGCGCTTGCCTTCGCGCATCTGCACAAGCACGTCGCTGCCGCCCGCGATGATCTGCGCCTCGGGATGTTCCAAACGAAGCGCAACGGCGTTCCGTACGCTCGTCGCTTCATACAATGCCTTCATATCGTACATGGCTCAGCCCTCCTGCCAAGAATCGTGGATCAGTCCCGCTTCGGTGAACGCCGCGAAGAGATTGTGCGGGTTCATCGGAAGCTTATGCAGCGCGACGCCCGTCGCGTTGTAGATCGCGTTGCGGATCGCGGGCGCGCCGGAACACGCGGGCGGCTCGCCCAATGCCTTCGTGCCGAACTCGCTGGTCGGTTCCGGATTTTCGATAAACGCCGCCTGAAGATCCGGATGGTCCATCACGGTCGAAAGCTTGTAGTCGAGCAGATTGTTGTTCAGCGGCTTACCCGTCTTCTGATCGAACAGAAGCTGTTCGCTCATGCCGTAGCCGATCGCCATCGACATGCCGCCGTGCACCTGTGCTTCCGCCAAAGCGGGATTAATGAGACTGCCGCAGTCGTGCACGTTCACGATGTTTTTCACCGTGACCTTGCACATCGGGATATCGACCTCGACCTCCGCGAACGTGCAGCCGAACGAATACGCGTTGTTCTTGATCGTGAACGTGCTCTCCGCCGTGATATGCTCGCTGTCCTGCGGATTATACTGCGCGGTCATGGCAAGCTCTTTCAGCGAAATGAGCACCTTGCCGTCGACCTTTCTGATTACGTTTCCGTCGCGGATCTCCATATTGTGCTCAGACTGGCGCGTGATCTTGTTCGCGTAAGCAAAGATCTTTTGCCGGAGGATCTCAGCCGTCTGCCGGATCGAAAAGCCCGCAACATATGTCTGCCGCGACGCGTACGCGCCGAGCCCCGTGGGTGTCGTATCGGTGTCCTGACAGGAAACGACGTGCACGTCCTTATAGCTTTTCAGTCCGATCGCATCCGCCGCCATCTGCGCAAACGCGGTGTCCGCGCCCTGTCCGATCTCAGTCTCGCCGCACTGCATCGTCACCGTGCCGTCGAGGTTCAGGAGCATCCGGTTCGACGAGGTTTCGAGCGCGATCGGCCAGACCGCGGTGTTGTACCAGAACGACGCGCAGCCGATGCCGCGGCGTACCGGACCCTCATCCTTGGCGAATTCCTTCACCTTCTCGTCGTAGCCGATCAGTTCCTTTCCCTTTTCGAGACATTCGCGGTGCGAATCGTAGTAGTTGCAGTTCTTGGAAAAGCCGTCGAAATATCCCTGCGGCATGATGTACTTATTCCGGTATTCGACCGGATCCATATGTACCGCATGCGCACATTCCTCAATGTTCGAGTCGTTCGCGAACGACGCCTGCGGCATGCCGTAGCCGCGCATTGCGCCGGCCGCGGGAATGTTCGTGTACACGGTGTACGCGTCACATTCCATGTTGTCGCACGGATAGAGCTGCGGGAACGACCCCATGGCCTTTGCGACGATGCTGTGTCCGTGGCTCGCGTACGCGCCCTGATTGGAGTAAAGATCGACCTTCCTTGCCGCCATGCTGCCGTCCGGCCGGATCCAGCTTGTGATGTGGAAGCGGATCGCGTGGCGCACGCGGTTAGAAACAAACGTCTCCTCGCGCGAACAGTCGATGCGCACGGGTCTTCCGCCTACCTGCGTTGAGCACCACGCGCAAAGCGGTTCATACAGCGCGTCCTGCTTGTTGCCGAAGCCGCCGCCGATATAGGGTTTGATAATCTGAATGTCCGCCCACGGACGTCCCAGCGCCTGCCCCACGACGCGGCGGATGATGTGCGGGATCTGTGTGGAGCTCACCACCGTGATCCGTCCGTTCTCCTCATAGGCGAAGCAGCCGTGGTTTTCGATGTGGCAGTGCTGCACCGTCGGCGTTTCGTACCAGCCCTCGACCTTGATGAGCCCGGGTTCTTTGATCGCTTCTTCATAGTTGCCTTTGCGGACGGACGTGTGCTTTAAGACGTTGTCCGGATATTTGTCATGCAGCACCGGCGCACCCGGCTCCATTGCCTTTTGCGCGTCGAGCACGAACGGAAGCGTTTCGTATTCGACCTTCAGCGCGCGCACGCCCTGCATGGCCGCGACCTCGTCCTCCGCAATGACAACCGCGACGTCGTCGCCCCAGTAGCGCACATGTGTGTTTAAAAGTCTGCGGTCCGCCACGTCCTGATGCTCCGGGTCCATCGACCACGGATGTCCCGCCGTCGGGAAGTCGATCTCCGGCGCGTCAAAGCAGGTCAGCACTTTGACCACGCCCTTGATTGTTTCGGCTTCCGAGGTGTCGATCGACTTCACATACCCGTGCGCGATCTCCGCGTGCTTGATGCGGACGTACAGCGCGCCCTGCGGCATGCGGTCCTCATAGTATTTCGTCCGTCCGGTCGCCTTATCGAAGGCGTCGACACGGATCTCACTTTTGCCGACGATGCTCATACCGTTTCCTTTCTGATTGTATACTTATACTTGTATCAAGTATACCACGGTTCCTTTCAATCGGAAAGAGGGAAAATATACATTTCCATTATATTTTTGAAAGAATAACGATATCCGCGAAAAAGGACCCTCCGCTGCGGAGGATCCTCTTTGTGTTTTACGCTTTCTTCTTTTTGAGTGTTTTACGCTTTCTTCTTTTTGACTTTGTCCGCGATCGCGAAGGGCGTTGTCACGAGCGACATATATGCAAGCAGGATCACGGCGCCGGGCAGCAGATACAGCACCGGCACGGGGATCCAGCTCCAGAAGAGCTTGAGGATCGAGATGCCCTCGTGCTCCATCGTGAAGAAGTAGTTCGCGCGTTCATACAGACCTGTCTTGATAAACAGCAGATTGATCCCGGTGATGACGAGCAGCAGGATCACGATCGTCAGGATCGTCTTCGGGAAGTCTCTGAACTTCGGACGGTAGAAGCCGAACGTGGCGAGTGCTAACCCTTCGATGATGATCATGAAATGCGTGCCGTAGAAGCCGAGCATGCGCGGCAGGAAGATGGAATATCCGTCGAAGCCGACCGCGGGAGAAAGCAGCGCCATCAGCGCGCCGAGCGGTGCCATGAAGAAGCTGAAGCTCTTGACCGGACGCAGGTTGAACGCGACCCCGATCGGGATCAGCATCATATTGATGTTGCAGAGCTGCAGCGGAAGTTCCGCCCACCAGGTGAACCCGCCGCGCGTTTCGACGACGAGCTGATCGTACTCCGCGTCGATCGACAGAAAATACTTATAGACGAAAAAGCCGACGAAGGTGATAAGACATGCGGTGATCAGTACGATTTTTTTCGTCTTTTCGCTGCGGTTTTTGACCAGCAGACTCGCGATGACGAGCAGCGCGAGAAACGCCGCGAACGTCGCGAAGAACAGCGGGTTGAATGTGCGCATGATCCAGAATGATTCAGCAGACATAGGGTTTCCTCCTCCTTGATACGGTTTATGCTTCTTTTGTTTCGTGTTCCGGTTTCTGTTTTCTCCTGAAAATGCGGCTTCTGAACAGGATCACGTTCATGGCCGCGAAGAATCCGACGAGGATCAGCAGTGTCAGGATCGGCTGTTTCGGCGCGAACGTGGCCAAAAGCATCATCGGGAAGCCGAACACGATCGCCGGGAAATTCTGATAGACGAGGTTATCCGCCGCGGGCGTGGTAAAGTTGCCGTCGATCTCGCGGAGCAGAATGACGCCGGTGCTCGCCGTGCCGGTCAGCATGCCGTACATGGCGAGGAACTGCTCTTCCGGATACTCCGGGAACAGCGTCTTTGCGACGATGCGGTTATAGATATAGGTCACGACAAGGCCCACAACGCCCATGATAAGAATGATGCCCCAGTAGTTTTCGAGCACCGAGAAGCGGATCGCGGCGATGCCCGCAACAATCATGAGATCAAAGAAGAAGTTGGAAGCGCGCGTCATCAGGAACGCGTCGGCATAGTCCTTTTTCAGCACGTTCTTTTTGCGCAGCCAGTTCATAAAGAGCTTGACGAGCGTTGCGGTGAGCACGCCGAGCAGGAAGTTGAAGCCGAACACGACGGACTTCATGCCGGGCAGCAGCGCGCCGAGCCCGAGCATCAGCAGATACGCAAGGAAGTACGCCGTAAAGATCAGCGCGATCTGAACTGTGAGGCGGTCGACGCTCTCCTTCATCGGCATCTTCCGATCACCGGCCGCCGTCTCGTTTTTTGCCTGTTCCTCCGCGTTTTCGACCTTGATCTTGCCGCGTTTTTTGAGGATGTTCATGTGGATGACGCCGCCGATGCTTGCGGAGAGGAAGCCCAGCGCGGCGATCGTCAGGCCGAAGCTCTTGCCGCCCGTAAATCCGTAATCCGTCTCAAAGATGTTGCCGTAGTTCATCGCCTGGCCGGTGCCCTGCCCGTAGCCGAACGGCAGCAGAATGCCCGCCGCGTTGAAGAAGCCCGTGACGACAAGCGCGGCGACGATCGAAATGCCGAGGCCGAAGATGCCCTGGAGAAGGTACGTCGAGACCGTCGTCACGCCGGTGTTGAAGATCTCGGACGTGCGTTTCTTTGTCAGCTTCCCCTTCGACGGCTTGAACGCGGACGCGATAAAGCCGAGCGCAAGACAGTGGTATGTGATGAGCTCAAGCAGAGCCGTACCGTTTTCCCCGAAGAACTTCGTATCGAACATGCTCCCGTGTGCGAAAAGCTTGTAGACGCCCGCGATCGCGATGAGGATCCCGCCGCCGAGCACGGAGGTCGGGATCAGCGAGTTCTTGAGAAACGGGATCGCTTTCCGCAGCATGCTCGCCGCGAGAAGACTCAGAAGCAGAACGGCGACGATATTGATCGTGCCCCACACATTAAAGTCCCAGAAATTTTCCATTACCGTCTCCCCTGTCGATGTTTTTGCCGCTATAGCAAAGATTCACGTATTTCAACGCGTTGAAGCGGCGGTCACCCTTGATCTGGAAGGTACGCTCCGCGGCGTACAGGTTCAGCTTGTTGCGTCCGAGCGCCGCCGCGCGCAGGTCCGGAAAAGGCAGAATGATCGGTCCGTCCGCATCGATCTCGATCCGATCGCTGTACAGCCGCAGCGTTGCGTCCTTCCGGATCAGCCGTTTTCTGCGGTTCAGTTCGACGTCATAGAGGTCCGCCGTGTCCGTAAACACGGGTGTTTCCGTGTATGCGGATAAATCGAGTTTACCGACGAATTCGCTCTGCGCGTCATACCATTCGGCGACGGAGCCGAACGGGAAATCGAAGCCTACGCCGGTCAGCCGCTTGTCCTCGCCGTAGACGATCCGCCGCCCGCAGGAAAGGCACGCGATCTCGTTTCCGCCGCTTTCAAACTTCGAAAACCCGCAGTACGGGCAGTAATACATCGCGCGTTCAAGGTATTCCGCCCTGCGCCCGGAACGGAACGCGCCACCCGTCGCGCCTTCGTTGATGAAGAGCCCTTCGCGGATCGCCGCCGTCAGCTCTTCGTTCGACATGGCGGCGGCTTCCTCCGGCTCGATCACGCGCGACACGTACGAGCGCATCCCGCCCTTTCTCCTTTTGTCACTCCACCGCGGCTGTACGCCGTAGCCGCCTTCGATCCGGTACAGCGCGATCGGCAGACCGAGTTTTTTGGCTAACCCGGCGATCGCCGGATTGATGTACTCGGTCTTGCCCGAATACGTGCGGTTGCCCTCCGGCGCGATCGCGATCGTCCCGCCTTCCTTCGCGACGCGGATGCAGGTCTTGACTGCCTTGAGGTCCGTCGTGGATTTCACGATCGGGATCGGCGCGACGGTAAACCTGAGAAGCGACGAAACGATGCCCTTCGAAAAGATGTCCTCTGTGGCGACGTAGTAGATCGGACCCGAAAACGATATGCCGACGAAAAACTGGTCGAACGGCGTCTGGTGGTTATACAGGATAAGATACGGTCGTTTGCCCTGTTCTTTGAACTTTTCGGGTTTCAGACCGTACATTTTTCGCACGATCGGCGTCAGCACGACGCGCGCAAGCTCCGTGAAAAACCGATGCCGTTTTCTGATCCATTTCTGCTGTTTCTTCATTTCTCTGCGATCTCCGAATTTCGCTTTATACAATATAACATTTTTCGCGCCGGATGGCAATTCTTTTTTCTCATACAGTCGAAAGCAATCAAAAAACCTCTCCTGCATCCGGGCAAAAGAGGTTGAATAACGATGTTTTCGCCGCCGCGCGAATGGTGCCGTGCCTGCGGCACAATGATATTGCTCGACATGCTCGCAATGATTCAGATCGCTGCATGATTCATGATGCGATGTTTCCCCTCACATGCCGAAGGCATACATCATGCCCGAGGGGCATTTCATCCGCGAAACACGCATCATTTGTCCGGCAGGGTAAAAACATTGAAAAAAGCACGCTGAAGCGTGCTTTATTCTTGGCTGCCGAACTAGGATTCGAACCTAGACAATACGAGTCAGAGTCGTAGGTGCTACCATTACACAATTCGGCAATATCCCGAGAAAATCCCGCCGTGCCGTCCGCTTTGGGGTGATAATACCCGCCACTCGGCAGGTGGGTACACTGCGGAGCCCGCAATCGTCCCGTCAAAGCGGGCTTGATTTTAGGTCGACCGACGCGTGCTTTCCCGTAATCACTCTGTGGGTTTATCACATAAAACGTAACGCACACCGCAGGATTTTTGGAACTGGTGGGGTTAGTTGGGCTCGAACCAATGACCTCCACGATGTCAACGTGGCGCTCTAACCAACTGAGCTATAACCCCTTGCGAAATCTTATTATACACATTCTGAGAAAAAATGCAAGTCTTTTTTTCAAAGTTTCAAAAATTCATTCTCCGGGCTTCCACTTGCGGACGAAAATTTCTTGCAATCGCACGAAAATTATACTATAATAGCAAACGATAATTTCTCCGGAAAGGAGGATCCTATGGATCTGTTCTCCAAATGTCACAATGAAATGCTGGATATGATCCGGGAAAAGGACATCTACCCGTATTTCCACGAGCTGGAAAGCATGCAGGCGCCCGAAGTCATTATGGAAGGCAAGCGCCGCATCATGCTCGGCTCGAACGGATATCTGGGTCTTGCCACGCATCCGCGCGTCATTGCCGCCGGGGTCGAAGCGATTCGTAAATTCGGCTCAGGCTGCGCCGGTTCGCGTTTTTTGAACGGTACGCTCGTTCTGCACACAAAGCTGGAACGCGAGCTCGCCGCTTTCTTAGGCAAGGAAGACTGCATGACTTTCTCAACCGGATTCCAATCGAACCTCGGGATCATCAGCGCGATCGCCGGACGCGGGGACGTTATCGTCTGCGACCGTGAGAATCACGCAAGCATCTATGACGGATGCAAACTAAGCTATGCCGAAATGGTGCGCTATCGCCATAACGACATGGAGGACCTTGAAAAGAAGCTCGCAGGCATTCCCGACAAGGCGGGTCGCCTCATCGTTACCGACGGCGTGTTCTCCATGGGCGGCGACATTGCCAACCTCCCCGAGATCGTGCGGCTTGCCAAAAAATACGGCGCGCGCGTCATGGTCGACGACGCGCACGGGCTCGGCGTTCTCGGCGAAG
>CAMYWS010000039.1 GCA_947302865.1 uncultured Clostridia bacterium | reverse complement strand
TCGAGCAGGACGCGGATATGGTCATCCTCCTGTACCGCGCCGCCGTCTACGACGAAACCGCGGGCAACGAGAGCGAGGCGATCGTCGCCAAGAACCGTCACGGCCCGATCGAGACCTGCAAGCTCGTCTTCCAGGGCGAGTACACGAGATTCCGTACATTGGCGGAAGAGGCATAATATTGGCTGCCTGCTGCATGAAAGCAACAGGCATTTTTTATGAAAAAAGATTGATTATATCACGGTAACGTGATATAATAGCAATGAATCATTACAGGAGGTGTCAGCATGCCGATATTATCCAGATTTACGGGATTGTCATTCGTATGTATTTTCAGCAGGCCGAGCATAATCCGCCGCATATTCATGCGCTGTATGGAGACGATATGGCGGAAATCGTGATACAAAGCGGGGAAGTGCTGGAGGGGCATTTGCCGCCGAAAGCGCTCAGCATGGTACGGGAATGGGTAGAACTGCACAAGGCGGATCTTTTGAAGATGTGGGAAACGCAGGAGTTTATCAAGCTTGCTCCGTTGGAATGAGGTGAAACAGGATGTTTCATAAGGTCAAAGCAGTCACCGCGTTGTCGGATTGGAAGCTATGCGTGCAATTCGCTGAAGGCGTGACCAAGATTTACGACATTGCACCGTTGTTTCAAAAGTGGGCTCCTTTTCACGCATTTTTGGACATGCCGGAGCGATTTGCCGGCGTAGAAGTCGATGCCGGCGGTTATGGAATTGTTTGGGACGATGATCTGGACCTGTCGTGCAACGAATTGTACGAAAACGGCAGGACGATCAAAACACCTTTTGACGGGCTGATTGCCTTTACCGAGGCAACGCAGTTATGGGGGCTGAATGAGAGTACGCTGCGCAAAGCAATTTCCTATGGGAAGATCGTGAACGGCGTAGACGCCTGTAAATTCGGCAAGCAATGGGTCGTTTCCAAGGAGGCCATGAACAGGGAATACGGCATTCCGAAAGAGGATCGGGAAGAAAACCGGGAGGTTGTCATGTGCGATGACACGCGGTATGTATTGAATCGACTCTATCGACCGCTAGATGAAAAAAGGCGTGCAATACTTGCCGACCTCAATGATTTGCATTTTGCAAACAGGATCGAGAGCGGGTATTATAACGGACATTATCATAAAGACACGGAAGGGGCCTGTCACGGAGACGCATATCCGATTCCGGTGATCAGCGTGATGGGGCTTTGCGATATTGAGATTGATTTTGACGGTATCTCCGTCACGGCAAAGCTTTCAAGGCAGAGAGCCGTTTCCTTTGATTGGACATTGTTCTCAAATCTGCGCTTCGAGGTGTACGGCGTGGAGGACTGGATGCGGGACTATGGGAACGAGCAAACCGTTTCCGAATTGAAAAACAGCGTTCTGTCGGGAGAGGAAAAGGAGTTGTTCGTGACGTTTCTCCTGCCACCGATGACTGACAGCGAGGAGATTGAACGTTTGCTTCAGAAATTGCAGACAGAACAGTTTTATTATTGATTGCAGAATACATGAAAACGGACCGTCTCGACGGTCCGTTTTCATATGCGTCAAGCCTCCGGTGACGGTTGCGGTTCCGGCACAGGGCTCGGTTCCGGCTTTTTGTCGCGGCGGAAGATGTCGTAGAGGACGGGGATGATGAACGCCGTCGTCAGCGTCGCGTAGGTCAGACCGCCGATACACACGATCGCGACCGGCTGCACGATCTCCGCGCCGGTGCCGAAGCCGACGGCGAGCGGCAGAAGACCGAGGATCGTGGTGAGCGCGGTCATGAGCACGGGGCGCAGACGGATCGAAGTCGCCTTGACGACCGCGTCGCGCTTGCCCATGCCTTCGTCGCGGAAGCGGTTTGCGCAGTCCACGAGCACGATGCCGTTGTTGACCGCGATGCCGACGAGCATGATGAAGCCGATCATCGGGACGACACCGATCTCCGCGCCGGTAATCCACAGCGCGATGAACCCGCCCGCGAACGCCAGCGGCACGGTGCCGATGACGATGAACGGGGAAAGAAGCGACTGGAACTGCGCGACCATGATGAGATAGATGATCAGAACGCCGAGCGCGAGCATCCAGAGAAGGTCTTTGAGCGCGCTGTTGATCGATTCGTTCTGCCCGTCGTATACGAGCGTGCAGCCCGCGGAAAGCGGGATCGCGTCGATCGCCTTCTGTACGTCGCGGCTCACGAGCGTGACGTTTCTGCCCTCGTCGAGCGTCGCGGTGATCGTCACGCTGCGCCGCTGATCGATACGCGAGATCGAAGCGAGCGTAGCGGTCTCCGTGACCGTCGCGATTTCTTTCAGCGTAACGGTCTCGACCGACTGATCGAGCCGCGTGACGGTGAATTCGATGTTTTCAAGCTCCGCCTTGGAGTGAGGCACGCCGGAATCGGCGATGACCGAAACGTCCAGCGCGGTTGTGGTGGAGGAGACGGAGGTGGAGGACGCGGTGTTCTTCAGCACCTCCGTGAGCTTCAGATACGTCTCGGCGACGGTCAGCCCGTGCGCCGCGGCTTTTTCCTTGTCGACGGAGACGTGCAACGTCGGCATCGTTTCCTCGACGCCGCTATCGACCTCCTTGACGCCGTCGACCGTGCGGAGCGCCGCGGCGATCCGTTCCGATGTTTCGGACAGCGCGGACAGGTCGTTCGCGTACAGTCTGATGGAGATATCGTCCCCGGACATGGACGAGGAAAAGCTCATTGTGCTCATACCCGCGATCGAGTACGGATGCTCGGACTTGAGCGGCGAGAGCGCATCGTCGATGCTTTTGTGAATGGTGATGCTCGAAAGCTCACTCTTTTCGTCGATCAGCCCGTAGATGGTGAGCTCATTTACGTCCGTACTCTGTCCGCCGCCGATCCCGAGGATCGACACGACGCCGCCGCCGAGCATGCCGCCCGCGTCGGTCAGCCCCGGCACGGTGTACATGATCTCCATGAATTCGTCGGCGATCTTTGTCGCCTCCTCGAAGGTCGTGCCTTTCTCAAGCGGGACATTGACCGAGATCTGCTTGCCGCCGCTTTCCGGGAACATGACAAACCCGCGGCGGATAACCGCCCAACCGGATCCGACAAGGATCAGAAGCGCAAGGAGCAGCGCGACTGCGCGGTGCCGAAGCGTGAAGCGGAGCGCCTTTTCAAACGCCGCCATCAGCTTTTGCCGGGTCTTGCCCTGCGGCTTGACCGGACGGCGCAGAAGTCCCGTGACCGTCGCCGGGATGACCGTCATGGCGACGATCAGGCTTGCAAGCAGCGAATAGGTGACGGTCAGAACCATGTCCATAAAGATCTGCCGCGTCAGCCCCTGTACGAACAGGATCGGCACGAACACGCAGATGGTGGTGAGCGTCGACGCAGTGATCGCGCCGGCGACCTCCCTGACGCCCTGCACGGCGGCATCCTTGACAGGCACGCCCTCGCTGCGCAGACGGTAGATGTTTTCAATGACGACGATCGAGTTGTCGACGAGCATGCCGATGCCGATGGCAAGACCGGACATGGAAATGACGTTCATCGTGACGCCGGAGAAGTACATCAGCACCAGCGCGAACAGCACCGAGACCGGGATCGAGATTGCGACGGTCAGCGTCGGACGGAGATCGCGCAGGAACAGGAACAGGATCAGGATCGCCAGCACAGCACCGATCAGCAGGTTTTCCACGACCGACGAGATCGCCATATGGATGAAATCGCCCTGACTCATCAGCGAGGTAAAGGAAAGTCCCGGATAGATCTCCTCGAGCTCGCGGAAGCGGCTTTCGATGCTGTCGGAAACGGTTGCGGTCGCATAGGAGGACTGCTTTGAAAAAGAGAGCAGCACGCCGTTTTCGCCGTTGATCTTCGCGTAAGTGCTGCCGGAATTGTCCGTGATGCGCACACGCGCGATATCGCCGAGCACGATCGTGTCGAGCGAGCCGATCCCGGGGGAGAACAGCGGGATCTGCTCAAGGATCTGCACGTCCTTGATCTCGTCGCCGACGGAGACCAGCCACTGCGCGCCGTCCTCGTTGAGGTAGCCCGCGGGCATGGAGAAGTTCTGCGCGGAGAGCAGCTTTGCGATCATGTCCTTCGTGAGAATTTTGTGCAGGTTTGCCGTGTCCTTCGCAGCCGCAAGCTGATCGGCAGCCGCCTGTTCCGCCTGCTCAAGCTGCGTCTTGCCCGCCTCGAGCTCCTTTTCGCCGAGCTCGAGCGCCGCCTTGCCCTGGTCGATCGCGTTCTGCGCCTCGTTCAGCTTTCCGTACACAATGCTCTTTTGCCGGTTCAGCTCGTCGCGCCCGTTCTCGAGGTCAAGCTTGCCGCTTTCTGCCTGCGAAAGAAGATCCTCGACGGTCGCGACACCTTCCTCGAGCTGCAGGATCGCGTCGTCCAACTGTGCGATTGTTTCGTCCAGCGTGTCGCGGGTGAGACCGTTTTCCGCAAGCTGCGCGTTGATCTCGTTGAGACCGTCCTCGATCGCGCGGTATTCCTCGCTCGCTTTGATCGCGTCGATATAGTTCTGCTTCTGCGCGTCCGTCAGGGACGGATCATTTTCGATCGCCGCGATCGACTGATCGAACATGGATTTGCCCGTTTCGAGCGTTTGGATCGAGTATTTCAGCGCGTAAAGCTGTGTGCGCATGGAATTGGTGGTTTCGAGCTGGGCGGCGAGCGCGTCGCGCTGCGTTGTGAGCTCCGTGATCGCGGCGGTAAGCTGCTCGTCCGCTTCGTTCAGCTGCTGTTCCGCCTTGCCGAACTGATACCCCGCCTGCTGACGGCCCTTGTCGAGTTCCTCCTGCCCTTCGGTGAGCTTGTCACGGTTTTCTTCAAGCTCCTGTTCGCCTTCCCTGACCTTTTCCCGCGCTTCTTCAAGCTCCTTTGTCGCATTCTCGAACTCCTCGTCGATCGCGGCATAAAGGCGCTCGTTCAGCGCATCGATCCTGTCGTCGTCCAGCGTGATTTCGACCTGCCGTTCGATCAGTCCGGAGGTCGTGACCGACGCAACGCCCGCAACGCCCTCGAGACGCGGCAGCAGCGTGTCCGAGACGAACGCGGACAGCGCGAGCTGATCCTTATCCTTTGCGTAGACGGCGGCGACGGTGACGGGGATGAGGTCGGAGCTCAGCTCCATCATAATCGGCGTGCCGATCATATCGTCCCACGACGCGGTCACCATGCCGAGCGCCTTCTGCACATCGATCGACGCCATGTCCACGTCGGTGCCGTCCTCAAACGTCAGGTACACGACGGAGAGGTTTTCGCTGCTCCTTGACGTGATCGACTTGATGTGATCGAGGGACGCCATCGACTGTTCCAGCGGCTTCGTGACGGTCGTCTCGATCTCCTCCGGCGACGCGCCGGGGTAGGTGGTGAACAGGACGATGTACGGGAAGCTCATGTCCGGCAGCAGGTCCGGTGTCATCTTGCCGACGGAAACATAGCCGAGCACCAGAATGAGCACGACGACGACCAATACGGTAAACGGTTTTTTGACGCTGAACTTCGCTAACATGGCGGATCTCCGTTCACGGGAACATCTTCCCAGTATGATATCCTTATTATAACACAGCTTGTGCGTATGGAATGTGGAAAAGATGTGAATCTTTACATTCGTGAACTTTTCCGCACGGGGTTGAAGCGGCGGCGTCCGGTGTGGTATACTGTACAAAAGGAGAGACAAGGAAGGACCATGAAGCCGGAAACCAGAGAACAGATCAAACAGGATCTTCCCGCGTGGATCATATCCGGCGCGGGCATTGCCGCGCTGCTTGCGGCGTATCTGTATTGGGTGATCAACGAGCGGCCGGACGCGGCGGGAGTGACCGCGGCGGCGTTTGCCTGCATTTTGTTCGTCCTCGGCTGTCTGCGGTTCGTTCCGGAATGGATGCACTTCTGGAAAGACCGGACGGACGCGCCGCCCGCGGAGGAGAAGCCGGGGCTGAAAACGCTCGGCGTCGCCGCGCTTGCCGTTGCGGTCGAGATCCTTCTTTTCGGGCTTGTCACACTCGCGCTGTCAGTGCGCAACGGAAACGGCTTTACGTTCCGCGGCGCGGTCGAATTCTGGCGGTGCCTGGACAGCGGACATTATCTCGACATCGCGCGCGAATGGTACGTGCCGAAGAGCTTCCTTGAAACGACGGAGGAATGGTTCCAAAACGGCGACGACGTCGGACGCGTCGTGCAGCTCGTGTTCCTGCCGGGGTATCCGCTCGCCGTCTATCCCGTTTACCGCATCCTCGGAAACGATGTTATTGCGGGGCTTCTCGTATCCTTTGCGGCGTTTCCCGCGGCGTGCTGCATGCTGTACCGGCTCGTGCGGCTCGACCGCGATCACGGGACCGCGCTGCGCACGGTCGTGATGCTTCTGCTGCTGCCGGGCGGGTTCTTCTTTATCGCGCCGATGAGCGAATCGCTCTATCTGCTGCTTGCGCTGTCCGCACTGTACTGCTTCCGCAAAAAGAGGTATCTGCTCGCGGGACTGCTCGGCGCGTATTGCGCGTTCACGCGCACGGTCGGGCTGCTGCTTGTCGCGCCGCTGGTGCTCGAATGGGTCCGCGCGTTCCCGAAGCCGCATTGCGGGCGGAAGAAATGGACGCTCGGCGCGCTCTCCGTGCTGCTCGTGCCGGCGGGGTTTGCCGCGTACCTGTGGATCAACCGCACCGTGTCCGGGAATCCCCTGCAGTTTCTGACGTATCAGCACCGTTGGTGGAGCCAGCATCTCGGATGGTTTTTCAACACCGCGTCGTATCAGACAAGGTATCTGGTCGACGCCGTTTCGGAGGGCAATTACGAGAACGTCTTCGGACTCTGGCTGCCGAACGTTCTGTGGTTCTTCGGCACGCTCGGGCTCTTTGCCTTCACGTCAAAGAAGCTCCGTCCGAGCTACGCCTCGTGGTTTATCGCGTATTTCGTGATCGCGATCGGCGCAACATGGCTGCTTTCGGGACCGCGCTATCTCCTTTCCATGCCGGTCGTCGCCATGATGCTTGCCGCGGTCACCGAAAAACGCCGGCAGAAGATCGCCGCCGCCGTCGTTCTCGTCCCGCTTTCTGTTCTGTATTTGTTTGCCTTCGTCTGGCGCTGGCAGGTGTGGTAACCGCTTCGCTTCCGCCGGAAGCGGACCGACGGTTTTTCAAAAGCATTAAAATAATGCTTGACAAATCGGGAATATCGGGTATAATGGTCGAGGTGTAAAGGAAAAAGACTTTACACCTCGGAGTTTTTATGGAACGATTGTTTGAGCTCGGCATGCTGCTGGACCGCTATGAGCAGCTTCTGACCGAACGGCAGCGGAGCATTCTGAGACAGTACACGGACGAGAACTGCTCGCTTTCCGAGATTGCGGAGCGAGAGGGCATCTCCCGGCAAGGCGTGCGCGATATCATCACACGCGGGTCGAAGCAGCTGCACGAAACGGAAGCGGCGGTGGGGCTCGTGCGAAAGGAAGCAAGGCAGACCGCGCTTTTGCGGACGCTTCGGAACCGGTTCAAGGACGCGCCGATGCGGGACGAGGACCGGGCGGCGCTCGAAGGGTATCTTGCGGAGCTTGCGGGCATTTGGGAGGACGAAGATGGCATTTGAAGGCATCGCATCCAAACTGCAGAACGTTTTTAAGAAGCTGACCGGAAAGGGCAGACTGTCCGAACGCGACGTCAAGGACGCCATGCGCGAGATCAAGCTTGCACTTCTCGAAGCGGACGTCAACTTCCTCGTCGTCAAGGATTTCGTAAAGCGCGTCGAAGCGCGCGCCGTCGGCACCGACGTGCTCGAAAGCTTAACGCCCGGCCAGATGGTCATCAAGATCGTCAACGAAGAGCTGACGAGCTTAATGGGCAGCACGAACGCGAAGCTGGACTTCGGTCCGAAAAAGCCCGCGGTCATTCTGATGTCGGGTCTGCAGGGCGCGGGCAAAACGACGATGTGCGGAAAGCTCGCGGTACTTTTGAAGAAGCAGTACGGCAAAGCGCCGCTGCTCTGCGCGTGCGACATCTACCGTCCGGCGGCAATCGAACAGTTAAAGGTCGTGGGCTCTAAGGCCGAGGTTCCCGTATATGAGCACGGCACGCAGGATCCGGTGAAGACCGCTCTCGAGGCGGTCGAGGAAGCGCGCCGCACGTTCCGCGACGTCGTGATCGTCGATACCGCAGGCCGTCTGCACATCGACGAGGACATGATGTATGAGCTGAAGCGCATCCGCGACACGCTGGAACCCGCGGAGATCCTGCTGGTGGTCGACGCGATGACCGGTCAGGACGCGGTCAACGTCGCAAAGGCATTTAACGAGGCGGTGCCTCTCACCGGCGTGGTGCTCACGAAGCTGGACGGCGACACGCGCGGCGGCGCCGCGCTGTCGGTCCGCGCGGTCACGGGCAAGCCGATCAAGTTCGCCGGTACGGGCGAAAAGCTCACCGACCTCGAGCCGTTCCATCCGGACCGCATGGCAAGCCGCATCCTCGGCATGGGCGACATGCTGACGCTGA
>CAMYWS010000038.1 GCA_947302865.1 uncultured Clostridia bacterium | reverse complement strand
TCGACGATCCCGCGCTCGACGTGTACGCACGGCTCACGGAGGCGCAGATCCGAAACCGTCTCGAGCCCGAAAAGGGCGTCTTCATCGCCGAAAGCCCGAAGGTGATACGCCTTGCGCTGGACGCGGGCTTTGAACCCGTGTCCTTTCTCATGGAGGAAAAGCATATCGAGGGCGACGCGAAGGACCTGCTTTTGCGCTGCCCGGACGTGCCGGTCTATACCGGCAGCCGGGAAATGCTGCAGTCGCTGACAGGTTACGCGCTCACCCGCGGGGTGCTCTCCGCCATGCGGCGGAAACCCCTGCCCGCTTTGGAAGGCGTGCTTTTGAACGCGAAGCGCGTCGCGGTGCTCGACGGCATCGCGGACGCGGGCAATCTCGGCGCGATCGTGCGGAGCGCCGCCGCGCTGAACGTCGACGCGGTGCTCTTTTCCCCCACCTGCTGCGATCCCTTAAACCGCCGCGCGGTGCGGGTATCCATGGGCACGATCTTTCAGGTCCCGTGGACGGTACTGCCGGAAAACGGGCTGCAGCTCCTGCGCGAACGCGGCTTTGCAACCGCAGCGATGGCGCTCGTCGACGATTCGCTTTCGATGGACGATCCGCGCCTGAAGGCATGCGAAAAGCTTGCGGTCGTGCTCGGCACGGAAGGCGACGGGCTCAGTGCGCAGACGATCGCCGCCTGCGATTTTGCGGTAAAGATCCCGATGGCGCACGGCGTGGATTCCCTGAACGTCGCCGCGGCCTCTGCCGTCGCGTTCTGGGAATTGAGAAGGTAACGGCATGGAAGGGAAACAAAAGCCGACGCCGACCGACCTCATCGGCATTCTGGACCGGCTCGGATACCCCGGGATCCGGGAGGATGCGGTCTCCGCGTTCATATGCGGCGAGGACGGGGCGGAATATGCCGTCTGGCTCGTCGACACGGGTACGCAAAAGTGCGTTCTGAAACGTGCGAAGGGCAATGAGATCGCGATCTACCGGAGCTTTTTCCGTGAAAGAAAGCCGTATGTTCCGGCGTTTCTCGGCGCGTGTGCATACTGCGGCGATACATATTTTCTGACGGAATACTGCCCCGGCGGCGACCTTTGCCGCTGTGACCGGGAAAAGCTTATCAAGGCGCTTGACGCGCTGATCGCGATGCAGGATGAATTCTGGGAACGCGAGGATCTGTACGACGCCGCAAACGCGTATCAAATGGCACGGAAAAATATCGAACACCGCGGGAAGTTTCTCGGTTCGGCGCTGCTCGACGCGGCGTTTGCGGCGTTTCGGGAACAGTATGCGAAAACGCCGCGCACGCTCTGTCATGACGACCTGCTGCCGTTCAATCTGCTGATCGGGGAACGCGCGGTGCTGATCGACTGGGAGTACGGCGGCATGCTGCCCTACCCGGCGTCGCTTGCCCGGCTTCTTGCGCACGGACGCGAACGGGACGGCGCGTATTTCTATCTCACGCGCTCCGACCGCGACTTTGCGATCGATTATTATTACGAGAACCTTTTGAAAAAGCACGGCATTTCCTACGCGGACTACCGCCGCACGCTCGCATTCTTTTTCTTCTTCGAATACTGCGAATGGGTCATGCTCGGCAATGAATACGATTCCCGCGACGATGCGCGATACAGGGAATCCCTGATCCTTGCGGAGGAAGCCGCAGAAAAGCTGCTGCAGTAAAAATATCCCTCTGCGAAGATAAACAGATATGATAAAGGGGCTGTTAATCATGAACAGCCCCTTTTTTTGTTGTCCGTCAGTTCAGCAGTTCATACTGCGAGTTGTAGATCTCGGCGTAGAAGCCGTTCTTTTCAAGCAGGTCTTTATGCGTGCCCTGCTCCACGATCGATCCGTTGTTCACGACAAGGATCGTGTCCGCGTCGACGATGGTGGAAAGCCGGTGCGCGATGACGAAGCTCGTGCGGTCGCGCATCAGATCGTCCATCGTCCGCTGGATCAAAATCTCGGTGCGGGTATCGACGTTAGAGGTCGCCTCGTCGAGGATCAGGATCGGGCGGTTTGCAAGATAGGCGCGGGCGATGGTGAGGAGCTGTTTCTGCCCGCCGGAGATGTTCGTCGTCTCCTCGTTGATGACGGTGTCGTAGCCCTTCGGAAGCGAGCGGATGAACCGGTCGACGTGCGCGCGCTTTGCCGCCTCGTGCACCTCTTCTTCCGCCGCGTCGGGTCTGCCGTAGGCAATGTTGTCATAGATCGTGCCGGAAAACAGCCATGTATCCTGCAAAACCATTGAGAAGACGCTTCTCAGCGCGTTTCTGGGCATTTTCATGACATCCTTGCCGTCGACAAGGATCCTCCCGCCGTCGACGTCGTAGAATCGCATGAGAAGATTGACGATTGTGGTCTTGCCGCCGCCGGTCGGTCCGACGATGGCGACCTTTTCGCCCGCGTGCACGTTTATGGTCAGGCCCTTGATCAGCGGCTGCTTCGGGTCGTAGGAGAAGTCGACGCTTTCAAACTGCACGTTGCCCTTGCCTTCCGGCGCGGTCTCCTCAGCGGTTTCGGTCATTTCCTCCTCGTCGAGCATCCTGTAGACGCGCTCGGCGGACGCGATCGTATGCTGCAGCATCGAGAAGCCCTGCGCGATGCTCTCGAGGGGTCCCGCAAACATGCGCGCGTAGAGCACGAACGCGACGATTGTGCCGACGCTCATACCGAACAGGTTGTTGGCAACGAAGATGCCGCCGATGATGCAGATCGCGATATACGCGATGTTATTCGAAAGCGCCACGATCGGCTGTACGATCGACGCAAGGAACGTGCCCTTTCGCGCCGCGTCGCGCATGTCGTCGCAGAGCGTGCCCTGCCGTTCGCGCTGACGCTGTTCGAGATGGAACGCCTTGACCGTATCGAAGCCCGTAAAGGTCTCCTCGGTCAGCGCATACATTTCGCCGTTCTTTTTGCGTACCTCGGCGAAGTATTTTTCACTCTTGCTCGCGATCTTAGCCGAAAGGATCAGCGAGAGCGGCACGAACACGATGACCGCCGCGGCAAGGATCGGGTTCAGCATAAAGATCAGCACGATGATGCCCAGGAGCTTCAGTACGCCGGAGATCAGCGTTTCAAGGAAGCTGTGGATCGTCGTTCCCATCGTGGAAACGTCGTCGGTCATGTGCGAGATAATCTCGCCGTTCGGCGTCTGATCAACATAGCGCACCGGGAGGCGGCGGATCTTGTCGCTCATGCGGATGCGGATCGCGCAGGTGAAATGCCGTGAAACGACGTTGTTCGTGATCAGCATTTCGCCGATCCCCGCAAGCGAGCTGCCCGCGTACGCCGCGGCAAGCAGGACGCAGCCGAGCGCGAACGCATGGTTGTCGAACGTTGCCGGCTGTCCGAGATGAGCCGGCTCCCAGTAGTCATAGAGCCGGTCGGACAGCGCGCGGAGGATCTCCGGCGTCACAAGCGACAGCGCGACCGAAACGAGGGCGACGAACGCGCCGAGCACGAGCCATCCCGCGATCGGCTTTGTGTCCTTCAGAATACGAAGGACGATTTTTCCGGAGGTTTTTTGCTGTTTCATACCGCTTCACCTCCCAGCTGCGAACGGACGATCTCGCGATAGACCCTGCATGTTTTCACGAGTTCCTCGTGCTTGCCGCTGCCGACGATGCTGCCCTGTTCGAGGACAAAGATGCGGTCACAGCGCATGGCGGTCGCGGCGCGCTGCGTGATGATGATCTGCGTTTTGCCCGCAAGATAGCGGTTCAGACTCTTTCTGAGCTTGCTTTCGGTAAGATAGTCGAGCGCGGAAAAGCTGTCGTCGAACACGTAGACCGACGCGGGCTTCAGGATCGTCCGCGCAATGCTGATGCGCTGCTTCTGTCCGCCCGAGATGTTCGCGCCGGACTGTGCAAGGCGGTAGTTCAGACCCTCCTCGTGCGACTCTACAAACTCCGTCATCTGCGCGATGTCGAGTACATTCCGTACCGCTTCCTCGCTCGCGTTCGGATCGCCCATGCGCACGTTGTCCAGAACGGTCCCTTCGAACACCATGCCCTTTTGCAGCGAGGCGGAAACGGTTTTGCGCACGCCGCCGCGTCCGATCTTCTCATACGGAATGCCGCCGAGCGAAATGCTGCCCCCGGTCGGCGGATAGAAATCCAGCAATAGCTTCAAAATCGTTGATTTGCCGCTGCCGGTGCCGCCGATGATGGCGGCGGTCTCCCCCGCTTTGACCGTGAAGCTGAGGTCCGAGATCGTCCTGAGCTCGCTGTCCGGATAGGCGAAGCTGACGTTATCGAGCACGAGATCGCCTTCGACGACCGCGCCGTCGCCCGCGTCCGTCGGCTCATCCGGAAGTTCCAGGACCTCGGTCACGCGGTTCACGCAAACCTTGAGGTGCGGCAGGAACGCGAACGTCCACGAAAGCATCATAACGCCGTTTAAGATCAGCGCGACGTACTGCACCGTGGCAATGATGCCGCCCGCGGTCAGGCCCTTTTCCATCAGCACGGGATTCTGCAGGCGGTTTGCGCCGACCATCAGCATCACGACCGCCGCAAGGTTCAGCACCAGCATGCACACCGGGTTCACATAACCCGCGCGGACGTTTGCGCGGATGATGTACTTTGCCATCTCCTCGGTCGCGTGCGCAATGCGTCCGTGCTCGTGCGCTTCCTTGTCGAACGCGCGGATAACGCGGATGCCGGAAAGCCGTTCGCGCATCAGCCGGTTCTGTTCGTCGATGTATTCGTCAGAAAGCTTCCAAAGTCGATCAAGATGCCGCAGGATCGGGAACAGGATCAGAAACGCGATCGGCATGGACACAAGCAGGATGAGCGCAAGCACGCGGTCGCTCAAAAAAGCAAACGCGACGCCGCCCGCGATCATGATCGGAACCATCACGACGACGTTCACGAACATGCCCGAAATATCCGAGATCGTGGAAACGTCATGCGTGGAGCGCGTGAGAAGTCCCGACGTGCCGATTTTCGAGAAGTGCTCAAAATCCAGCGCGGACGCCTTGTTGAAGATGCTGCGTTTGAGATCGCTTGAAAAGCTCGCGGAGATCCGGGCGTTCACCGCGCCCATCCACACCGCGCAAAGCATGGACACGACCGCAAGCGCAAGCATCAGCCCGCCGAATTTCAGGATCACGCCCATGTCGCCCGCCGCGATGCCGTCGTCGACGATGCGGCTCATCAGGTACGGCAGAAACGCCCCGCCGAGCGTGAACAGGATGCATAAAAGTCCGGTCAGGATGATTTGTTTTCTGTATGGTTTCAGGTAGGGTAAAATCGTTTTCATGGTATTCAGTATACAGTCCGATGCAGTTAAAATCCATCAACCGTCGGTTGAATCATGTCAACCGAACGTCAATTGCACAGCGCGTCCGCCGATCTGCTTCCCGGCGAACACATGTTCTTTCAGTATAGCGGACATCAGCGCTTTCGTCAAGGAACGATAACTAAACATTGTTCATAAAAATATTCAAAATTTTGTATAGACATTTCTGTAAATCACCCAGTAAAATCCAGTATTTATGCATGTTTCAAAAAAGTCACAATTGTACAATATATTTTTAGTTGACAAGAAAAAAAAGTATGTGTTAAGATATTCAAAGTGGAGGTGTGTGAAATATGGATGAACTCACAAAACTGATCAAGACCGAGATCAAAAGGCAATTCCGCAGCGTACGTCAGTTCTCGATGTACATCGGCGTTCCGCAGTCGACGATCGTGACCGCGCTCCAGAAGGGCATCGGCGGTACCTCGTTTGACACGATCATGCACATCTGCGACGTTCTGGACATCAAGCCCGTCGCAGGAGATAAGCTGCTCTTCCTGGACGGTGAAAAGCGCGAGCTTTTGGAGCGCTATTCGCGTCTGGACGACGAAGGCAAAAAGGCAGTCCGCGCGCTCGCCGCAGTTGAACTTTTGCGTGTGACGGCGCCCGAAGCGTACGCCGATCTCGGCAGAAAACTGGACGAAGAATAACGATCCCGTTTGATCGACAAAGCCGCTTTCCGTTCGGAAAGCGGCTTTTTCGTTTGCTTACTGCTGCGCGTTCTTTACGCGGTCCAAAAGCGCAAGGAACTGCTCCCTGACCGGCTGCGGCGACGCGATGCGCACCGCGCCGCCGAGTGCTGCGACCCAGCCGAAAAACTGCTCGGAGACCGCGACTTTGACAAATGCGGTAAAGCCGTCCCCGTTCGGATGCACGGACACGTCGGTCCCGAAGCGGTCGACAATGACGCCGATGAGGTTTGCGTCGCAGTCGAGCACCACGTCCGCTTCCTCGCCCGCGAACATCGAGAAATTGCGGCTCGTGTAGACGGACATATCGAGCGACGCGAACGCGTCCTTCCCCTGCCGCTCCGCGTCTCCGATCGTGATGCGGGTCATCTTGTCGACGCGGTAATGCTTGATGCGCGCGTCCTCGGCGTCGTATGCGATCAGATAATAGAACTCGTCGTCCCACACGAGCGCGAAGGGACTGACCCGGTAGCGCGCGCCGTTTTTGCGCGGGACGCGCTTTTTGTTCAGGTCGTACTGCCAGTAGACGAACGTGATCTCGCGATCCTCGCCGATCGCGCCGTGGATGGCGTCGATGTTGTAGAAGACGGATTCGTTGTCCGTCTTGCCGCGGTCGGAGATGTAGAGCTGGCGCTTGAGAAGCGTCGCTTCGCCGCGGCTCGACAGCGTCGCGAGCTTTTTGATGAGCCGCATCGTCTTCTTCGGGGACAGGAACTTTGCCGCCTGCACGCTGTCCACGAGCATCTTGAGCTCCGCGGGCTCGAACGTGCGCGACGCGAGATAATAGCCCTTGCGCTTTCCGACCGCGACCGATTCGATGTCCATGCCGTACTCCGAAAGCGCCAGAAGATCGTCCGCCACGCTCTTGCGCTCGGCTTCAATGCCGCGTTCCCGGAGCTTTGCGATGAAATCCAGCGTCGTCAGCGGGTGCAGCTCGTCCGTTTCAAGCAGCAGGTCCCGGATCACCAGGATCTTGCATTTCTGATTTTCGTGTTTCATGTTCTCCTCCGTTCCGGAATCGTTCCGTTTCTGTTCCCTGTCAGTACGCCGTTCTTCACGGCGACCGCGCCGTTTACCATGACCGTGTCGATCCCCTCGCAGCACTGCGCGGGATCTTCAAACGTCGCCCGCTCGCGCACACGGTCCGGGTCAAAGATCAGGATATCCGCGTCCGCGCCGGGTTCGATGCGTCCTTTGTTCGTAAGATGATACCGGTCTGCGGGCATGCGCGTCATCTTTTTGACCGCATCCGCAAGCGACAGCGTTCTGCGTTCCTTCACGAACCGTTCAAGCACGTGTACGAACGTTCCGTACACGCGCGGATGCGGAATGCCGCTTTCCGGGTACGTCGCGTCCGAGATCACATAGGAAAACGGCTCCCGGCAGATCGCCGCGATGTCGTCCTCATGCGTCAGCCGGTCGATCATCGTGACCGCGCAGGCGTTGCGGGAAAGAAGCTCCGCCGCAAACCGCCACGGCTCCTTATCCTTTGCCGCGTCCGCGATCGTTTTGCCTGTAAACTGCCGGTCTTCCTCCCGCCGCACCGAGGAGATCTCGATGTTGTCCCAGCCGATGAGCATGGCGTAGTTGTCGAAATCCGTCCCGGTTTCCAACCGTTCTTTCAGGATCCGCTGCGCCGCGGGATCGATAAGCCGCTTTGCGATCGCGTCCGTGCCGCCCGTGAGAAACTCCGGCGGCAGAACGTGCAAGAGCTGCGTGCTGCCCGCGGTATACGGATACGCGTCGCACAGAACGTCGAGCCCGTCCTCACGCGCGCGGCGGATCTTTTCGAGCGCGTCGTAAATAAGCGTCCCCCACCGCGCTTTGCCCACCGCCTTCAGGTGGCTGATCTGCAGAGGGACGTTGAGCGCCTTTGCGATCGATATCGCTTCGTCGATGGACGGCAGCAGGTTCATGGATTCCGAGCGCATATGCACCGACAGCGTAACGTCCGTATCGCGGATCGGTTCGAGCGCACGCACGAGCCCCGCCGTGTCGAAAAAGCATTCCGGCGCGTAGCCGAGCCCCAGAGAGACCCCGAGCGCGCCCTCGGAAAGCGTACGCTCCAGAAGCGCGCGAACCGCGCGGCAGTCGTCGTCCGAAAGGTCCTTCGAAAAACCCGCGACGTCTGCGCGGATCGTGCCGAGCCCCGCGAGCATGCCCGCGTGCAGCGGCAGCGGACGGCGGTTCAGGGCATTCAGATAATCCGCAAGCGATGCGACCGGGGTATTGGCGAGCTCGCCGGTGATCGGGTAAAGGTACGCGGCGACGTCGTTTTTGTGCAGGCCGAATACCGGCGCGGCAGAAAGCCCGCAGTTTCCGTTGATGATCGTCGTGAGTCCCTGCAGCAATTCCGCTTCGCCGAAGCCCGGGCGAAAGATCGCCGTGTCCGCATGCCGGTGCGCGTCGATAAAACCGGGCGTGACGGCCCTGCCCGCCGCGTCGAGGATCTCCTTTGCATTTGCAGCCGAAAGATCGCCGATCGC
>CAMYWS010000037.1 GCA_947302865.1 uncultured Clostridia bacterium | reverse complement strand
TACGCCGCCTCGCCGCGATGATCAATCAGCCCGTACTCGCTTTGCAGGATCGCGCCGAACCAGCGGGAAAGCTTTTCCGCACCGGAAACGTTCAGGTGCTGTCCCTGATCGTACGTGTCGGTGTTCATGTCGATGCCGATCCGGTCGTTTTCCGCGATCATATTATCATACCGCAATCCGCGCGATTTTGCAAATGCCGCGATCTCTTCGTCCCACTCTGCGTGCCATACGGGATAGATCGAGGGCGACTTGATGAGCACGAGCGCAACGCCGTTTTCTTCGCACAGATCCGCCATTTCGGCAAGCCATGCCATGCTCGTTTCCGGCAGCTTCGGATCGTAGTTTTCCTGCGGCACCTCCGTCGCTGGATCGACGCCCGTGTGCATCACATACCCCTTAAACGAGACCGCATCGCCCTTCGAAAACCAGTACGTAAAGTCCTCGCGCGTCAGCGCCGTGACGCGGTCGTGATACCGAAGAAGCGGGAAAAGATAGCTCATGAAATCCTCGCCCTCGGTCATGGACGCGCGGACCGCGCCGAGCTTTGCCGCACCCATGCGCATGCCGTCGAGATTCAGGCGGTTGTACGCCTCGGACTGCGGCGCGCCGTATTTCAGCGCAAGCACGTTGTACACCACGACCTTCGGCGTTTCGGTTTGAAGCGCGTCCTTCAAAAGATAGTACGAATGCCAGACAAGCTGCTGCGCGCCGCCGCGGATGTAGGACGTGATCCCATATTCATTGTAAAGCGTGACCGGCGAGAAGTGCTCGAACACCTCGCAATCGCCGACAAACAGCACGTCGTGACCGGTCGTTTCGTCATAATACTCACCGGTCAGATGCCCGTCGATCAGCGTGTAGCGGTATTTCGGCGCTGTAAGTCGCGAGACCGCGACAAGCGCTCCGAAACACACGATGCAGGCAAGCAGTATGCCGATGACAGTAAACCCTTTTCGTTTCATATCAGAACCGGTTGTAGATAAACTGGGACGCGTCGAAGCCGAAGCCGTAGCGTCCGAAAATCAGGATCGTGCCGATCAGCACGAGCAGCGCGCAAACGGAAAACACCGTGCCGCGCTTTAGGATGCGCGGTCGGATCGCGCCTTTTCGCTGTACCATCGAAAGCCCAAACATCGCGAGAACGCCGCAGAACGCGATCGCGTAATCGGCATACGAAAGCCCCAGCGACTGAATCCCGCCGCGGAAGACCGCGCTCCAGTTCCATGTGACAAACATGGAGAAAAACGACGAAAACGCGTCGCGCACCGTACCGTAACAGTCGAGGATACGGAGCGACGAAAGGAGCAGCACCGTGCGGATCACGGTAAAACCGCGGTAGAACGCGCTTTCGGTAAGACGCGGAAAGCGATTGCGGAACCGTGCGTACAGGGGCTTCAGCTCTTCGGAGAGCAGGATCACAACGCCGTTTAATACGCCCCAGACGAGGAACGTCAGATTGCTGCCGTGCCATGCGCCGGTGAGCGCCCACACGAGGATCGTCGCAAGGTACACCGGCACGCGCCGCGAAAACCCGACGCCGAACCGCCGCGTGGCTTTGGAAAGATCGCGCATCGGTTTACTGACCGACAGCGGGTAATAGACATAGCGCTTGAACCACTCGCCGAGCGTGATGTGCCAGCGCCGCCAGTACTCCGAAATGCTCTTCGAAAAGTACGGACGCAGAAAGTTTTCCTCGATCGTGACGCCGAGCATCTCGCCCACGCCGATCGTGATGTCGATGCCGCCGGTAAAATCCGCGTAGAGGCACGCGGCGTACAGCAGCATTTCGACGAAGATGAAATCCCCGCGGTATACGTCGGGTCTTGCGCAGAGCGCCCTGACCGCGACAAGCAGCCGGTCCGCGACGATCAGCTTTTTCCAGTAGCCCCACGCGATGCGCAACGCCGCGGAAAGGAAGCGCCGTCCGTCGAACGTATGCGGTTCGGCAAGCGCTTTGCCCACCGTTTCGAACCGCGTGATCGGTCCCTGTACCAGAAGCGGGAAGAATGAGGTGAACAGTGCAAGCTTAAAAGGATTCTTTTCCGCCGGGATCGTCTCGCGATACACGTCTAAAAGGTAGCCAACCGTCGAAAACGTATAGAACGAAATGCCCATCGTGAGCGCAAGGTCCTGTCCGAACGGCTTTCCGCCGAACACGCCCGCGGAGAGCCGTCCGAGCATCGCGCCGTATTTCAGTACGAACAGGACGCCAACGTTCAGCACGAGACAGGCAGCGAGGATCAGCCGCCGCTTCTGTTCAAACCGCAGGCGGACCGCCTTCCGTTCCTCCTTCGTGTGCGTCGCCTTCATGGCGGCAAGCGTTTCGCGCTGACGGGTAAACAGCGTGTCCATCCCCCGCGACGCCGCATACACGCTCGCAACCGTCACGGCCATAAAGACCGCGCCTAAGATGCCCGCAAAGCAGACGAAAACGCCGTTTGCGAGCAGCAGCACGATCCATTGGATCCGTTTCGGCACGAGGTAGTACACGGGCACGAGTACCGCCAGAAACAGAAGAAACGCCCACGAGGCAAACAGCATCAGTCGTCCTGTTCTCCGATCCTTGTGATGAGCGCAAAGAGCGCCTTTGCGGAATTGAAGTTTTCGGGCACGATGTCCTTTGCCGGGATCACGACGTCGAATTCCTCCTCGATCCGTGTGATCAGCATGACGATGTCGAATGAGGCGAGCACGCCGCCGTCGACAAGCCGCGTTTCCGTTTCAAAGTCCGTTTCGGGATGCAGCTCCCGCAAAATGTCCAGAAGTTGTTCCATCGTTCCTCCTATCGGTACAGTAAAAGCTTTGCCGCCTTGCGGTCTGTCTTGCCGTTTTCGGTCAGCGGCAGCGTGTTGACCTTTGCCGTGCGCTTCGGCAGCAGGTATTCGGGAAGCTTTGTGCGTAAAGCATTGAGCAGCGCCGTCTTTTCGATCGCGCCGGTATAGACAAGTCCAAGAACGCTTTTTTCGCGGTCGAACACCGCGCACGCCGCGTCGACCCCGTCGACCGTCCGTGCCGCGGCTTCCAGCTCGCCGAGCTCGATGCGGTGGCCCATATGCTTGATCTGATCGTCCCGCCGACCCAGAAACTCCAGCTCGCCGCGGTCGTTGATCCGCCCGAGATCGCCGGTTTTATAAACCGTTTCGGGATAGTCGGGATTCAGGGGATTCTGCACGAACGCGTTTTTCGTGCGTTCGGGATCGCGGTAGTAGCCGTGACAGACACACGTTCCGCGGATGTAAATCTCGCCCTCGTCGCTGCGGCTGCCGTTCCCGTCGACGAGAAAGATCTCCGTGTTGTCGAACGCGCGTCCGATCGGAATGCGTTCGCCGTCGGAAAAGTCGCGGTCGACCTCATAGAAGCACGACATGCCGGTACATTCGGTGGGTCCGTAAAGGTTCAGATACCGCGCGGGAACATGTTCGCGCCAGATACGAAGCTGCTTCGGCGGCATGACCTCGCTCCCGAACGCGACGGTGCGAAGATACTGCGGCACGACCGCGTCGAACGTGTGCAGCGCGGAGATCAGCGTCAGCGCGGGCACGACCCAGCAAAGCGCCGTGACGCGGTGCGCGTTCAGAAATTCCACGAGCGGCACCGGCGTCATGAAGAGCCGTTTCGGCACGAGAACGACCCGTGAGCCGCATCTGAGCGCGGACAGGATCTCCTTCAGACAGGCGTCCACATACAGCGGCGCCTGCATGCCGAACACGTCTTCTTCACTCGCGCGGAGCGTTTTTGTGATCTGCGCCGCGTAATCGAGCACCGCGCGGTGCACGCCGACCACACCCTTCGGCGCGCCGGTACTTCCGCTTGTGAACACAAGATACGCGGGATCGGAGTCGAGCGTCCTTTCCTTTGCCGCTTCGAGCGCGTCACGGTCGGCCGGTTCCGAAAGGAGCGCGTCTGCGTCGAGCGCTTCACCCAAAAAGCCGCACGCATCGAGCAGCGCCGCTGCGCTTTCGTCCGCGATCGCAAAGCGGGGCTTCACACGGTCGAGGATCGAACGGATGCGGCTTTCGCCCATCTCGGCGTCGACCGGCACATAGAAGCAGTTCGCCTTCCATACGCCGAAAAATGCCGCGATCATCGCGCCGCCGCGCCGCATAAAGACGAGGACCGGCTCACGCGATGCGCCGCGCATAATCAACGCCGTTCCGATACGGTCGGAACGCGCGGCGACGTCCGAAAACGTCAGCGTTTCGCGCTCGTCCGAAAACATCACGCGGTCGGGACGCGTTTCCGCCTGCCGCGCAAGATCGTCGAGAACCGTTTTCATATCAGTTGCCTCCCTGATAACGCTCGGTCGCAACCGGCGGATACAGCGATTTGTCGTAGCGCCAGTAGGACCGGCTGTGGAACCGCGTCTGTTCGTCCGTCCACATGAAGCAGCGGTATTTGCCTGTCCACGCATTGCATGCGTCGAAGTGGTACCAGCCCGTGCCGATGTTGACGAGCATCCAGTAGTGATGCGTATTCGGCTTGCTGCGCTGCACGCTGACGATCTGCGCGTCCGTCTGCTCAAGCAGCAGCCGCGCCGCCGCATAGGACGTAAAGCAGTCGCCCCTGCCCACCGTGAGTCCGCGTACCGCCTCGCCGCGCCAGTCCTGCTTGTTTGAGGTGGACGCGTAGCGCACGTTATTGAACACGTAATCGTAGATCGCTTCCACCTGCTCGGCAAGCGTCATGCCGTCCGTCAGGATCTCTGCAAGGATCTCGTCCGCGATCTCCTGCGCGCGGTCCTCGTTGACCTTCGACTTCACGACGTGCATATACACGGTCGCGGACGCCGAATTGCCGCAGCGGTCCGTTGCGGAATAGGTCACGTAATAGTCGCCGATATGGTTCATATCCACGCGCGACGCGTCAACCGAAACCTCCACGTCGCCGTCGCGGTCGTCCCACGCATAGACCTCCGAAAGATATGAGACCGGCTCGCCGACATAGCCGAAGCGGGCGCGCACACCGTACAGCTCCGGCGGTTCCGTGTCCGGGATCAGCGTCAGCGTAAAGGTCTTTTCGGCGCGGTTGCCGCTTGTGTCGGTCGCGACGGCCGTGACCTCCTGCGTGTCCTTTGTCCAGTCCGGCTCCGTAAGCCAGCTCAGCGTCGCTTCCGTCACATCCTCCGACGTCACAAGCTCCTCCACGGCGATCGGGGTATCCAGATACCATTGCGCGCGGCGGATCGTGATCGTGGGCGGCGTGGTGTCGCGCACGTCGATCACCGCGATGTTGCGCTCCCCGTCGATCGTGAGCGCAAGCACGTGCTGTCCGAGCTCGTCCGGGAAAAACTGCATGTCGAACGACGCCTCGGTATAGGTCCCTTCCTCGAGAAGTTCGGACGGCGAAAGCCCCATGTGACGCGCCTCGATCACGACCGGCGTGACGTTCGTGAACAGCAGCGTCGACCAGACCGTCGTTTCGTTGCCGCCGCCGTCGGTGAGCGTCACCGGGATCGACTGCGGCTCAAGACTTTTCGGATCCGGCTCCGCGGCAAGCGCCGCGGACACCGCGGTCTCGTCGGATACGTCGGTCACGAGCATGCCGGGGCGGATCGTTTCACCCGGCCGCGCGATATACGTAACGCCTCTGCCCGTCGGCGGGATCGTGTCCCGCACGATGAGGCGGGTTTCGGCCGTGATCCCGTCCGCTGTGACCGTAAGCGTGTATTCCCCCGGTTCGCGCAGCATCTTTTCCGTGATCGTGGTGATCGAAACGTCGCTGTACGGCGCGATCAGGATCCTGTCCGCGGTGGGCGCCGGATCGCCTGCCTCGACCGTGATCTCGTCTGCCGCGATCCGCACGTGCACCGTGACGGGCACGCGCGCCGCATTGCCGCTTTCGTCCTCCAGAAGGATCGCTGCGTCATAATCGCCGACGGTCATAAAATCCGGTTCGGTCTCGTATGTGATCTTCACGCGGCTTTTGTCGCGAAGATTCGTGATCAGCTTGTCCGGGGTCAGCGCCGTTCCCGCCGGAACGGTCTGCTCCGGTCCCTCGGCGGTCGGCGGCGTGGTGTCGCGCACACGCAGCACCACCGGCACGGTGCGTCCCTGATACCGCACGCGAAGCGGATAGTCGCCCGTCTGCCGGAAAACCTCCTCCGGCTCGGTTTTATACGTCGCTTCGCCCGCTTCCCGGCGCAAGAATGCGCTCGCCTCGGGCGTGATCGCGCCGAGCTCGATCGTTACGGTCCTTTTCACGCCGCCGTACGCGACGCACAGCAGTACGAACGCGGTGACGATCGCGATCGCAAGGAGCGGCAGCATGAGCGCGACGGCGAATCTCAGCTTCGGATGCGTCTGCTTCATCTGCACCGCCTGCTTCTTCTGCTTCTTTTGCCTCTTGCTCTGCTTCATGCCCCTGTCTCCTCTGAAAAGATCCGTTCATAGCCGCGTGCAAGCGTCCCGTACAGCGCTGTCGCTTTTCCGCCGACGGCCGCGCCGTCGACCGATTCCGCGCGGCGAACGCCGAGCGTGCTGGACGTAATCAGCACCTCGTCCGCCGAACGCATCTCGTGCGTTGTAAATGCACGTTCCATGACCGGCATGCCGTTCGCTCTGCACAGGTCCAACAGCACGGCGCGGGTCACGCCCGCAAGGATGCGGCTGTCCGTCGGATGCGTGAGGAGCGCGCCGTTTTTCACAATGGAAATATTCGTATGCGAGCCCTCGGTAACGATCCCGTCGCGGACAAAGACCGCCTCGTCCGCGCCGGCGTCCTTTGCCTGCTGGCTTGCGAGGATGTTCGGGATCAGGTTCAGGGTCTTAACGTTGCACATTGCGTAGCGGATATCCTCTATTGTGATGAGCTTCAACCCCTGCTCCTGCGGAAGAAGCGTTTTCGGCCGGACCGTGACAAGCAGGTTCGGTGCCGTATCCTTCGGAAACGCGTGCGTCCGCGGCGCCGTTCCGCGTGACGCCTGCCAATAGAGCACCGCACACGGCTCGTCAGCCGCAAGAAGGCAGCGGATCAGAACGTCTTTGAGTGCTTCGCGGTCCATACGAAACGGGATCCGAAGCCCCGAAAGGCTCCGGTAAAACCGGTCGATATGCGCCTCAAGCCGAAACGCCCGCGGTCCTATCGCAAGGCATGCCTCATAGCAGCCGTCGCCGAAATACACGGCGCGGTCGTTCATCGGCACCGTCATGGCGTCAAGATCGCCGAGCGTTCCGTTGTACCAGCCGATTGCCGGCATGCCCCGATACCTCCCTATTTTATAATCATTCAGTATATCATACCTCTTTTTTTCGCGGCGTTCAAGTCCGAAGCGACATTTTCCGCATCTTTTCCGCCCGTCGCGTCTTTTCGCTTGCAAATCGGAAGCATTTCAGCTATAATATATATTAATATGGGTTCGGATCGTCCGGACGGAAAGGGCGTTGCAATGAAGAAGAGAGATCTGTCCTCCGCGCAGATCATCCCGATCGGATTTCTGCTTCTGATCGCGGCCGGAACGGTGCTTCTGTCGCTTCCGATCGCGACGGCGGACGGTACCCGCGCGCCGTTTCTTACCGCACTGTTCACCGCGACGACCTCGGTGTGCGTGACCGGGCTCGTCGTCGTCGACACATTTTCCTTCTGGTCGCTGTTCGGCAAGATCGTGATCCTCGCGCTCATTCAGATCGGCGGACTCGGCATCGTCGCCGTATCTTCCTCTCTCTTTATGCTGCTTCGCAAATCCTTCACGATCCGCGACCGCGCCATGCTGCGCGATTCCTTCGATCTCGATTCGCTGTACGGCGTACTGCCTTTCCTGCGCAAGGTGATCCTCGGCGTGCTCGCGGTCGAAGCGCTCGGCATGATCCTGTTCGCGTTTGCGTTTATTCCGCGGTACGGCTTTTTCCGTGGGCTGTGGTATTCCCTGTTCCATTCGATCTCGGCGTTCTGCAACGCCGGTCTCGACCTGATCGGACCGGACAGTTTTCAGCCGTTTCATGACAGTGCTTACATTCTGATCGTGACGATGTTCCTGATCGTGTTCGGCGGGCTCGGTTATATCGTCTGGTTCGACGTATCCACGACCGCGAAGGAATCGGTCAGACGCCGCTTCGGCGTGCGCTGGTTTTTCCGTCGTCTCGGCGAGCATACGAAGCTCGTGCTGCTTACAAGCGCGATCCTGATCGTGTCCGGCGCGGTCGTCACACTGCTGCTGGAAATGCACAATCCCGCGACGCTCGGCGGTTTACCGTGGGGACAGAAGATTTTGAACGCGACCTTCCAGTCGGTGACGTACCGCACGGCGGGGTTTGCTTCGATCCCGCAGGGCGCGCTGTCCGACGGTTCAACGCTGGTCGGCTGTGTCTGGATGTTCATCGGCGGTTCCCCGATGGGTACGGCGGGCGGCATCAAGACCGTCACGCTTGCCGTTCTGCTCCTGAGCGCGCTGTCATATGTGCGCGGGCAGGCGGACATCGTGGTTTTCCGCCGCCGTTTCGAGCAGACGCTGATCCGAAAAGCAGCGGCAATCCTGTTCTTCAGTCTGTTCCTGTCCCTTCTCTCCTCCGTTCTGCTGGTCGCGGTCGACGGCGCGCCGCTTTCGGACGCTGTCTACGAAGTGTTCAGCGCAACGGGTACGGTGGGACTTTCCCGCGGGCTCACACCGCATCTTTCCGTCTTCGGACGGATCCTGATCATTCTCTGCATGTACCTCGGAAGGATCGGCCCGATCTCGCTCGCGCTGTTCTTCCATAC
>CAMYWS010000036.1 GCA_947302865.1 uncultured Clostridia bacterium | reverse complement strand
GGCGTACGAATGCGGTAGTTCAATAGATTCCCGAGCGTGTATTCAAGCCGGTCGGCGCTAAGCCGCGGCGAATCGTTATCTGCGATCGGATAACGGTGATAGTCGCATACGTCGTCGGTGGTGAGCCCGTGTGCGGTAAGCGCGCTTTGCAGCGCCGCATCATGCTCGATGACCGCGCGCGTGCCGTCCTCGGTCGATTCCTGCACAAGGTAATCGCCTCTCAGAAAATCCACGACGTGCGCGAAGACCGGCGTTGCGACGTCGTGCAGAAGTCCCGCGACCGCTTGCTTCTCATCGCCCGTGAAGTGCCATACGATCAGCGCCGCGCCGACGCTGTGATCGAAGCGCGAATACGGCTGTAATCCCGCAAAACGCGCAAAAGACGTGTACTCGCAGCCGCAGTTCATGCCGACATCCTTCAGCCGCTGTACGCACGGCGCTGCCATGCAGTCCCTTATGACCGCGGGGATTTTATTGTGATACAGCGTGAAGTGTTCCATTATTTGCCGTCCGGGAAACTTGTGAAGCATCCGTGCTCCAGCGTCGGAAGTCCGCCCGCTTCGCGCTCATGCGCGATCGCACGGATCAGAAACGCCGTGTTTTTGGCGAGGTTTCGCATCGTCTGCAGCCCTTCGAGGTCCTTTTCGACGTCCTCGGCGGTGAAACCGTGCACCTGGTTCCAGTAGTTGGCGGACGCGATCGGCATGGAGGAGATCGTGAAATACTTGTTCAGCACGTCGAACGACGCCGTGTTGCCGCCTCTGCGGCAGCTCACGACCGCCGCGCCGACCTTCATATGCTTCGGAAAACGCGTGCTGTAAAACAGCCGGTCGAGAAACGAGATAAGCGTGCCGTTCGGCGAGCCGTAATAGACGGGACTGCCGACGATGAGCCCATCCGCTTTTTCGAACAGCGTTGCGACCTCGTTGACCTTGTCGTCAAATACGCAGCGGCCGTTTTCAAAGCAGAACCCGCACGAAACGCAGCCGCGCACGTCGGCGTTTCCGACGTGAACGAGATCCGTTTCGATCCCCTCCGCATGAAGCGTTGTTTCAATTTCCCTGAGCGCCCTTGCCGTGCACCCGTTATGATGCGGACTTCCGTTGATCAGCAATACCCGAAAAGCCATATACCTGCTCCTTTTTTCTTTTATTATACCGCAGAAAAAGCGTGCGGTTCAACCGTTTTCTGCCGATAAAAAACCGCCGTCTGCACGGCGGAACGATCATGTTTGGGTTTATGCTTCGCTGCCGGTCTGCCGTTCCGTTCGCTGTCCGGGATCGTACGTGTAGACCGAAAACGGCTGCGGACAGTTTCTGAGGTACAACCCGTGGATGCGGTTGGTAAATTCGTGATACGCCAGATGCCAGCCGGGACGGACCTTGATGAAGTCCCGCACGCGCGGATCCTCGTGCCAGGAAACAAGCGTGACCGGGTGGGTCAGTTTCTCTTCAAGCTTTTCGATAAACGCACAGTAGGTTTGTACAAAGAACGGACGCGACAGGGTCAGCACCGTGTACTGATTGAAGTCCTGCAAAAAAGCGTCGCCGGTCATGACGTGCACCTGCGGATACTTTTTTGTCCACGCTTCCGCGATCTTTGCGACCGGTTCGTTGTGCTCGATCCCGTCGATCTCGCACGGGCACTTTTCCTTGATGAGAAACGCGAACACGCGTCCCTTTCCGCATCCGACGTCCAGGATCCTGTCCGAAGCGTTCAGTCGGACATGCGAGAAGATATGCTTCAGGTAGAGATAGGGTGAGGATTCCGTCCCTGTGCCGCCGATCTGGTTCTTTTCGTCTCCGCACTTGTCCAGTATGACCTTGCCGAGACTGATCCCGCAGATGCGGCGGTCAATGATCCAATCGTGCACGCGAAGGATCCGGCGGCAAAACGAAACGTACGCCCTTCTGAGTTTTCTCTTTGCCCATCGAAACACTTTTTTGAAAAATGCCGTGAGCTTACTCATCCAACGCCCCGATCCCGCGCAGCTTGTTCAGAACCGTTTCGACGTCCGCTTCGATCCGATCTCTCGGTGCGTCGTACTTTGCGCACATGGCGTCGACGATCTGTGCCTTCGTGGTCTCCTCCTTGAGACGATCCACGATAAACGCCGCGGTCTTGTTGCTCTTTACGATGCCGGTGAAGGAGGTTTCTCCGACGGCGACCATAAACTGCGTGCCGTCAATGTCCTGTGTGATAAACGTATCCTTGAGTTTCATATGTTGATATCTCCTTATTCTCTGGTTTCGATTTCGTCAATTATGTTTCTCAATGCATCAAGCGTCAGGAGCATATACCCCTCCTTGCAAAGAAGCCCGTACCTCGGGCAATTGACGATCGGCATACAATCCGGCAGAAACGTGCATACTCTGCATTTCTCCGGTAGTTTATCCATGTTGACAAAAGCTTGACGCGCGACTCTATCGGTAACGCCTTCGCGCACGCTGCCGATCCGTGATTCGTTCGAAAAGCTCTCACAACAGTACAGATCGCCGTTCGGCGCAATCACGATCCCCGCGGCGTCCGCCAGACAGTGATATGTCGGAAGCGCGTGGTTAAAACGTTCCGACAGCACGGTAAACCCGGCTGACCTGATCGACTCTTCCAGTGAAAGGATCGCAGGCCATATCACACGGTGCTGTTCTTTCCGCATCACCTCGTGCAGCGGAGATAAGTATACGCTGACGTTCTCTTTGTGTTCGATGCCTGCAGAAAGATCGTTGAGAAACCGCGGAACACCGTCGATATTGTTCTCGTCAACATTGCTGCGGATCTGCACAGAGATCCCGTTTTCGGACATACGATCGACCGCTTCGATTACGTTGTGATAATCGTCGCGGCAGTGCAGATACCGCTTGCGGGCGATATAATCCTCTTCCGCGCCGTCCATGGAGATCTGGATCCGTTCGAGACGCCAGAGATCCATCATCTTTTCGATCGTCTCCGGCGTGATCAGACTGCCGTTGGTGACCATCAGCCCTTTATAGTCGATACCCGCATCCCTGATTCCGGCAGATATCCGGTCGATCACGTCCTGTCTGAGAAGCGGCTCGCCGCCGAACCAGCTCAGCGTGACCTTTTTCCCGCCGCAGTCGTTCAAAATGAAGCGCAGCGTATCCCTGACCGTTTCGTTCGTCATACCGGTCTTCGGCATATCTTCCTGAAAGCAGTAAGTGCAGCGCGCGTTGCAGCACAGCGTCGGCAGGATCGTGTACGCCGGTTTCCTGTTTTTTCGGTCATGCAGTTTCAGAAGCGTAACTACCGATCGGTAAAACGAAAACTCGTCTGTACCCTCCGGTACCAGAAACCGCGCTGCTATCAGTTTATCATATTTCTCCCCCGCCTCCGCGCGTTCGGGAATTGCGGCTTCCACGCATTGTTTTGTCAGCGTGTTGAAAACGTATTGCCTTCCATGGTGCGAAAACGGCAGCGAAAACTGCGACGGAACATAAAGAATCCCAGGCCGCGGTGTCTGCGTCTGAAATAATTTTCCAAACGAATCATCCGGTCTGTGGTATTCTCTCATGATCTTATCTGTCTATTTCGGGTTGGCGGCCGCCGTGTGGCATCCGTCAATCGCAGTTCACATGTCAGCAGTTTGCGTCCTGATTGCCGGATGCGCCCGGAGTGGGAAGATTCGGCAGCCCAAACGTGACGATGCTGTTCTCCAGCTCAACGATCTCCATCGAGGGTGCTTCGTACTTTTCCATAGTTGAGTTTCCTTTCTGTAGCTTTAATCCTTATATGCTGATCCGGTTTTGCCGGAGTTCGCCTTATTTCATGCCGCATGCGGCAACCTCTGCCGCCTGTGCATCCATGTTGCACCATAGTCTGTAAAAAGGTACTTTGTCAAGTAACTTTTGATACTGGTTCAACATGCGTGAACACCATTCCTTCTCCGGAAGGCGGAAAGTCTGTTGCACCAAAACCGCAAACGCTGTTTCCTTCGTGATCCGCTCGATCCGGTTTTCGCTGTCTCGCGTCAGCCACGCAATCGCCTTTACAGGTGCAGAACTGTTGCTGCTGAGATGATGCTTCCCGTTCCACGGTGTTCCGTATGCGCGGACGCAGTCGTCAAAGATCCGCAGGTACGGCATGTCGTCGTTGATCATCCATACCCGATCGCCGAAGGTCTCGCGCCAGAGCCGCGCATGCGTGCTTTTTCCTGTTCCGCTCGGCGCCGTGAAGATATACGCTTCGCCGTCCAGACAGATCGCGGACCCATGAAGCTGGAGAGCATCATACGGGCTGAGCTTTTTCCCCAGCATCCAGCAGAGTGCTTCTTCTTCTATGAAGACGTTTTTTTCTGCCCCGCCGAAAACGGCTGTCGGATCTTCCTGCTTCTCCCAAAGCCCGGTAAGCCGCTTCAGGATCCCGTCGCATTCGCCGTCCGAAAGATCGATCACAAATTCCGGCTTCTTGTCCGACCTGTAATCCTTCAGCAGCGTCTCGGTCTCAGGGCGAAAGCAACGCACCTCAAACGGCACATCCGCTATTTCCGCCGTAAAGCGGATCGGGGCGTTCTCCATCAGGGCGTTCCTTTCCGTCCGGTCCGTCCGGAACGATCACAATCATACATTCAGGAATGCCGGTCCGCATAATCCCGCATTTTCAGCATCCTTTTTATAATAATATACGACTCAACACGCTCCGTGTCAAGCCGTGTATTGCGATGCAAATGTTAATAATGTGATTACAGGATCGGGATCAAAAGCGGAAACACGCCTGGCTCATCCTTCGATCGCGCCGATGCTGCGGAGCTTTTCGAGGATCTCTTTAACGTCTGCGGCGATCACTTCGCGCGGAGCGTCATACTTTTTGCACATCGCGTCGACGATCTGCTCCTCCGTCGTGTCGGTTTTCAGGCAGTCCAGAAGAAACGCCGCAGAGCGGTTGCCCTTGGCGATCCCGGAGAACGCTTCTCCGCCGACCGGCACCAGAAACCGGGTATCGTCGATGTCCTGGGAAATAAAATTGGATTTCAGCTTCATATCGTTTCTCCCTTCAGCAGACCGGGTCATTCCCGTCCGCGGTGATTGTTTTTCGGTCGATAAAATCCTTCAGCAGGGTGATCGTATACAATTCAAGGACCCTGCGGCAGTCCGCGTCCTGCACCGGGCATGCCGCAAATCCCGTGCAGCACGGCAGGTATGGACAGGCGCGGCATTTCTCCCGGATCCGGTCCGTCCGGCAGAATGCGGTCCGCACCGCTTCGTTCGTCGTTCCATGGAACACGTCGCCGAAGCAAGTGTCCGGCAGGCAGTGGTCGCAGGGATACAGCTTTCCGTCCGGTCCGATCACAACGCTTCCGCCGTCCGCCATGCAATAGAAGACCTGATAGCTGAGCTTCGGTCCGAACTGCATGAGCGGCTCGAACCCGGCGTCCCGGATCAGCGTTCGCGCGTCGAGGATCTTTTCCCACAGCGCATATGCGTCCGGTCCCCTGCGCACGTAATCGAGCGGCGAGAAGTACACCCGTACGTTCTTCTTGTGTGCGACGGTTTCGGACAGATCCTTCAGAAACTGCGGAACGCCGTCCCAGATGCTCTCCTCCGTGTTGCAGCGGACGAGCACGCCGATCCCCGCCTCGCTCATGTCGCTGATCGCGCGCATGACGGAACGGTAGGTATCGCGGTAACTCACGTACCGCTTGCGGATGATATAATCCCGTTCGCAGCCGTCCAAGGAGATCTGGACTCCGGTCACGTTCCAGAGTCCTTTCATCTTTTCAACGGTCTCCGGCGTGATCAGACTGCCGTTACTGACCATGCCGCCCCGATAGCGTACGCCCGCTTTTTTCAATCCTTCCGAGACGCGGTCGATGATATCCGGTCGTAACAGCGGTTCGCCGCCGAACCAGTTGATCTTCACCGGCTCGACCGCGTGTGTTTCGACGATATAGCGTACCACGGCGTCCGCGGTCTCCGCCGTCATGGAGACAGGCTTCATGCCCTCCTCATAGCAGTACACGCAGCGCGCGTTGCACCCGAGCGTCGGCAGGATCATAAACCCGTTGTTGCCCGGTTTTCGGTGATAGATCCGCATCAGCGCGGAAACGGACCGATAGTAAGCGCATTCGTCCTTTTCTTCGGGAACGAGAAACAGCCCTCTGATGAGGGCTTCTTTCCCGCTATTCGATTCGGCTGCGTTCGACAGATCGGTTTCAAGAAGCTGCTTTGTCAGCGTGTGAAACGCATACCGCTTCCCGTTGTGCTCAAACGTTACAGCAAACTGCGACGGCACATAGGTCATGTCGGCTTGCGGTTCCTGCGCCGGCAGGATCCTGGACAGTGCTGCATCCTGCGGATTCCGCTCGATCATCACCGCTTCCGAAACCGTTTGGTTCATTTACGGAAGTTCAGGAAGCATGATCGCGGTGGATCCGATGCAACCGCTGGTCGTAATCGTATCTTCGTCGAACACAACGACTTCGAGCGAAGGCTTCTGGTACTGCTCCATAGAGCGTTAACCGTCGATCTCGCCGATGTTCATCTCCGGCATCTTGGTGGGACAAGTATCTGCCGTGACGATCGCAAATCCGGGAATATCAACGATTTCCATGTTCGGCTTTACGTACTTTTCCATAGTATGTTCTCCTTTCGTTTTACAACGACCGAAATTCTTGTTTGTATCTAACCCGCTTCGGCGGGGTCATACCTGTTTCATACCTTCATAGGACACGCGCGCCGCATCCGGTTCCATGCTGCAGTACAGCGTATAAAACCGCACCTTTTCCAGCATTCGCTTTTCCAGCGTCAGGATCCGAAGCATGACGGCAGGATCCTTTGATGTAAGCGCCTGTGAGATCAGAACCGTGAACGCGTCGCTTTTCACCATCGGCTCGACGCGGTTCTCTTCGCTCCTTTTAAGAAGTGCGATCGCGCGAACCGGCGCGGATGCGTTGCGGCTCAGGTTGTGCTTGCCGTTCCACGGCGTACCGTATGCGATCACGCCGTCCTCCCGTACGCGGAGCATCGGCTTGTCGTCGTTGATCATGAAGACGCGATCGCCGAATGTTTCCCGCCACAGCCGTGCGTGCGTGCTCTTACCCGTCCCGCTCGGCGCCGTGAAGATGTACGTTTCGCCGTCCATGCAAAGCGCGGAGCCGTGCATCAGAAGCACGTCGTATGCCGTGATCCGTTCCGCGATCAGACGGTTCAGCGCTGCGTTTTCAAAGAAGATCTCCGACCTTCGGATGCCTTCGCGGCCGTCCGCCTTGTCCAGAAGCTCGTAATCCTCCCGCGCGCGTTCGAGATCCGCATCCGTCGGCTCGACGCAGAACAGCGGCTCTTCCTCCGTCAAATAGTCTTTCAGGAATCGCTTGTTGATCTCGTACCGGCACCGGATCCCGATCGGCACGTCGGCAAGCTTTACCCTGAACTCTTCCATCAGACACTCCCTGTTCGGGACCGAACCGCACTGCTCATCGATCCGATATGCATAGCATCATACCATTGCACCTTGATTATACAGAAGAAGCGAATAAAAAGCAAGCGTTATATTGTAAATTCAAAAAAAATATATATATCCGGATCGGTTTCTTCGCTTCCGGACGGCCGCGCCGCGCTGTTTTCGACGCGCGGGGACTTGACACACGGCGCGTCCTCGTATATAATTTCTGTCAATTATCGGACGACGCGCATCTGCCGCCGGAACCGAGAAATACATGCCCGGCGGCGGCGTTTTCGGGCGCTCATTTCAGGAGGACACCATGCAGATTTTTGAGGAATTGAAGGCGCGCGGACTGATCGCGCAGGTCACGGACGAAGCGGAGATCCGCGATCTCATCAACAACGGCGGCGCGAAGTTCTACATCGGCTTCGACTGCACCGCGGACAGTCTGACGGCGGGGCATTTTATGGCGCTGACGCTGATGAAGCGCCTGCAGATGGCCGGCAACAAGCCGGTCGCGCTGATCGGCGGCGGCACGACCATGATCGGCGATCCCTCCGGCAGAACCGATATGCGCAAGATGCTGACAAAAGAGGACATTGACCACAACGCGGAATGCTTCAAACGTCAGATGGAGCGCTTCATCGAGTTCGGCGAAGGCAAGGCGGAGATGGTCAACAACGCCGACTGGCTCTTAAAGCTCAACTACGTGGACATGCTGCGCGACGTCGGACCGCACTTTTCGGTCAACAACATGCTCCGCGCGGAGTGCTATAAGCAGCGCATGGAAAAGGGCTTATCCTTCCTCGAGTTCAACTACATGATCATGCAGTCGTACGACTTCTACTACCTCTATCAGAACCACGGCGTCAACATGCAGTTCGGCGGCGACGATCAGTGGTCGAACATGCTCGGCGGCACGGAGCTGATCCGCAGAAAACTCGGCAAGGACGCGTACGCGATGACGATCACGCTTCTCACCGACTCGCAGGGCAAGAAGATGGGCAAGACCGCCGGCAACGCGGTCTGGCTCGATCCGAACAAGACCACGCCGTTCGAGTTCTATCAGTACTGGCGCAACGTCGGCGACGCGGACGTCATGAAGTGCATCCGCATGCTGACCTTCATCCCGATCGAGGAGATCGACGAGATGGAGCGTTGGGAAGATTCCCGCATCAACGAAAAGAAGGAGATCCTCGCGTTCGAGCTTACAAAGCTCGTGCACGGCGAGGAGGAAGCGAACAAGGCGCAGAACGCGGCGCGCGCGCTGTTCACCGGCAGCGGCGACGACGCAAACATGCCTTCGTTTACCGTTCCCGCGGACGCATTGACCGACGGAAAGATCAACATCGTCGATATGCTGCTTCTGGGCGGCATCGACAAGTCCA
>CAMYWS010000035.1 GCA_947302865.1 uncultured Clostridia bacterium | reverse complement strand
GAACATCATGTGGGCGGCGACGTGGGCGCTGAACAATCTGATCGGCTGCGGCAAAGCCGAGGACTGGATGGTGCATATGCTGGGGCAGGCGCTCGGCGCGTACACCGACGCAACGCACGGGCTGACGCTCGCCGCGGTGTCGCTGCCGTACTACCGGCTTATCCTGCCGTACGGACTGCCGAAATTCGTGCGGTTTGCCAAGGAGGTCTGGCGCGTCGATCCCGCGGGCAAGACGAACGAACAGATTGCGGACGAGGGACTTTGCGCCATGCACGCATGGATGAAGGAGATCGGCGTCGCCGTAACGCTGCACGATCTCGGCGCGACGGAAGACATGATCGAGGGGATCGCGGACGCGACGATCCTCATGGAGGGCACGGGCTATCACACGCTGACGCGCGATGAGGTCGTGCAGATCTTGAAAGAGAGTTTATAAGGAAGAACGCAGTATGATCAAATCATTGGTAACGTATTTTTCCGCAAGCGGCGTGACCGCCGAGGTTGCGGCGCGTCTTGCGGAGGGCGTCGGCGCAGAACTTTGCGAGATCGCGCCCGAAACGCCGTACAGCGACGCGGACCTGAACTGGATGGACAAAAATTCCCGCAGCACGCTTGAAATGAAGGACGAAAACGCCCGCCCGGCGCTGGCGAAAAAGGATATTCCCGTCGGCGAATACGACATCATCTTCGTCGGCTTTCCGATCTGGTGGTACAGAGAGCCGTCGATCATTGACACGTTCCTCGAGGCGTACGATTTCACCGGCAAGACGATCATCCCCTTTGCCACCTCCGGCGGCTCGGGCCTCGGCAAGGCGCCCGCCCGCATGGCGGAGCTTTCGAAGGCAAAGGTCCTGCCGGGCCGTGTCTTCCCGCCCAAGGTCTCCGAGCGCGAGCTCAAGGACTGGGTCCGGACTCTGCCGCTGTAAACAGGAGCATAGCAAAAGCGCCGCGGCTGCGGCGCTTTTACTGTAATTTGCAATAAATCCGGTTTGCGCCAATCCCCGTTTGTATTGACTTTATAGTTGTTGTAATGTACACTTGTGGCATAATCATTCATAAATAAAGGAACGGTATAAAAAATGAAACAGTTGGTTTTCAAGCACGAAGATTATAATATATATATTATTACACATGCCGAAAGGTCTTGCTTTCCAAGGAGGAGGGATATCGTGAACAAAAGGATCGTATTTTTCGTGATACCGATCGTGGCTTTGTGCCTTGCTTTTATCGCCTGCGGCAAAGCTGCAACCGAGCAGAAAACCGAGCAGAAACCGGAACAGGAAACGATCACAATCGTACAGGGCGGAAGCGCTGAGAGCGACAACAGCCAAAGCAACGATGCGGAGAGCAACGATGTAGTGTCCGGTTGGCGTTTGCCGCCGGAGAATATCACAGAGAATCCGACGACGGTTACGGAAGCGACGCCGGACTCGTTGGAGGGAACGGCATGGATGCTCAAAGATGCGGATAACAGCGTGGCGCTTTTCTTTAAGGACGGGATCATGACGTTCGTGCGCGCAGACGTCTGTTACGGCACGATCTACGACTATGAGGGTACACAACTCGAAGCATATCACGAGGACGACGTTGTGTTCGGCGAAGCGATCGAAGGTCTGCTCTATGTTTCGACGAAGGATCGGGACGGCGAAGCGATCGCCAGATGGTCGACGATCGAAGACGTCCTGCAGTTTGCCAAGGAACTGAACGGCAGTTTTACCGCGCCGTTCACCCCCGAAGCGCTCGGTATCTATTTCGATGAGCCGTATGACGAGGATCCGTATGAGGGAACGGAAGAATACGGCGACGAACGTTTGGCGGTCTCTGACGGATATGTTCCCTTTGCATGTGATCTGTTTACGACGGAGATCCCTGCCGATTGGAGGGTTATTACGCTGAATTCGCAGTATACCGTCTATACGATCGAACAGCCCCACCGCGACGGGGATGCGTATTGCTACATCGAAGTCGTATGCGGCGTCGATTACCGTACCACCTTGGAGGAGCGCTATCAGGGACTCGCCGAATCCAATATCGAGGCAAACTTTTATGATTCGGAGATCGGCGGACAGACGGTAAAGGTGCTGGAAAGGGCGAGTTTGGGCGCAAGCGCAACAGAGATCGCTGCCGTAACGCCCTCCGGCGTAGGGTATCGGCTCAACTTCTATTGTCCGGACGAGGACGAAGCGTTGAATTTCTCTGCGATCCGAGAAGTCATGGATCACTTTACGGATCACATTCAATTCAAGTGACTCCATGCGATCGGCAGCCGAAGTAGAAAAGCGTTTCGGTTCAGACCGTTTGCGGAAAAGAATCTTTATGAAAACAGACGCAAAGGGGCTGTTAAAAAAGGCCCAATAAGAAATAGCAAGACTCTCGGGAAAAGTCCCGGGAGTCTTTGCTATGTGGTATAATATTTGTGTGAAAAACAATAGCCAAAGGAATCTTCAAGTTCCTGGGGTAAGGGGTACTATACCAAGAAGAGATATAAAAGAATCCGATTATTTTCATTAATGATTATAGAGCAAAAGCGCCGCGACTGCGGCGCTTTTTTGATGCCTTTCAATGATTCAGGCCTTTGAATCGCTCCCGGTCGATCGCATAATAGGTGAGATCGCGCGGCTTTCCGAGATATTCAAACTCCTGCGGGGAGAAGCGAAGGTACTGCATGCCGCACTTTTCCATCACGCGGCGGGAGGCGTCGTTGCCGGTGAAATAGGACGCCGTGACGGTCTGCATGCCCTTTTCGTCGAACAGAAATGTGAGAAAGCGCCCGACCGCCTCGGTCGTATAGCCCTTGTTCCAGTATGTTGAGCCGACGCCGTAGCCGATCTCGCACGCGCCGTCCTTCTCGTCGAAATACAGGATGATCCCGATGAGCCGCCCGGTCTCCTTCAAGCGGATCGCAAAGAGGTCGTCCCTCCCGAGATAGGACGAAAAATCAAAGGTTTCGGGCGATTCCGCATAGCGGCAGACGAAGGTTTCGAGCACTTTTCTGTCATGCGAGATGTTATTGAAATAGTCCGCTTTGTCTGTCTCCTTCACGCGGTCGAGGATCAGCCGTTCCGTTTCCATGCGCGGTTCCTTCAGGGCAAATTCGATCTCGTCCAGTCCGTTCGGCACGGAATGTCTGCCCGTTTCCGCAAAGCCGAGTCGTTCGTAGAGCCGCCTTGCCCGCACATTGTTTTCGAGGATCCGCAGTGTCGGCGTGCCGGTTGAGACGCCCAACGCATAGCGCAGCAGCTTCGTTCCGTACCCCTTCCCCTGCTCCTCCGGCAGCACGTACAGATCTTCAATGAAGTTTCCCGTCACGGAAACGACGCCGACCGGCTTTTCTGCGATCAGCAGAAAAAAGCGGCTGTCCGTATCCATTTTACGCTGAAGATACGCCGCCTGCCGTTCTGTCGTATGCGCTTCGACAAACGCGGGCGTGCAGAACGCGCGGTGCGAGTCCCGCCACGCCGCGGCGTGCACCGCCGCCGCGTCATATAAATTTGTTCGGTCGACCGGAACGATCATGGTTGTTCCTCCGTATCATACTGTACGTTTGCGGGATTCACGCGCTGCGTCCGTTGCCCGTTCCGCCTTCTTCTCCTCGGAGAAGAAGGCTTTTGGTTGAGCCCTAACCAAATCGGATTATATACACAGGACTTTGGTATGCCGAGGCTTCTCCCCCTTTCAGGGTGGAGAAGCTCCGCGAAGCGGTGATGAGGGGGTTCATCGGATCCGCGAAAAGCTGTCGCTTTTCTGCGTGTACTCCTCATCCGATCCCTTCGGGATCACCTTCCCCATAACAAGGGGAAGGCTTTCCGGCGTGTTGTCCATCTTCTCGAAAGGCAGACACGGCTTATTTCTTTATTCGGGCATCCGCTCAATGAGCGCCGACACGACGCGCCGGGTCGGCGGCATGATCGTTTCAAGGTCGATCTCGTCGCGGGAAAAGAACCGAAGCTCCTCCATCTCCCCGTCGCACGCCTTCGGTTCACCGTGCCATTTTTTGCAGACGTATACGATCTCGAAATTGGAGACCTCATCGCCGTTCGGATAGACATAGTGCGCCTCCGGTCCGGAGTTCACGCAGAAGAACGTGAGCTCGTCCGCAACCAGCCCCATCTCCTCGAACAGCTCCCGCTTTGCGCAGTCCTCGGCGCGTTCGTCGATCTCCGCCGCCCCGCCGGAATACCCCCACAGGTGATTGTCCGCGCGCTTTCCGAGCAAAATCCGCCCTTGTCCGTCGATGCACGCGACGCTTGCCGCGCATTGCATCAGTGTACGGTGTCCGACGAGCTTCCGCATTTCCGCAATGTATCCTGTCATGTTTGTTCCTCCGTATCAAGATCCAGTTTCAGCGTCAGCGCGTCGTAGCGTTTTCCGCGCACCGTGCGCAGATCCCTGACGCGGGCATACGGAACGAAGCCGAGCTTTTCCGCCGTGCGCAGCATGCGCGCGTTGCCCGACCACGTCTGCGTATAGACGCATTTTGCGCCTTGTGCTTTCTGATCGTCAATAAACTGCCGGAGCGCTTCCGTGCCGACGCCGTGATTTCGCGCGTCCTGTTCCGCAATGACGATCCCGACCGCGGGAAACTGTTCCGGATTGTCGAGATAGCTGAGATCAAAGTAACGGCTGACCCAGCCGACGTGCCTGCCGTCCAGCTCGATCTCGAACTTCCGGCGCGGCGCGTCCGGCGGAAGATCCTTCACCTTTTCATAATAGTCCGTCCAGTCCTTCCGCTCCGCTTCCTCCGTCGTCTCTTCCCATTCCCACGGCGCGTCCCAGTTCATCCATTCGGTCTCGACCGTGAACCAGCGCACGTAGTCCTCGATATCGGACGGTTTCATATCGCGTAAAACGACCATCCCGTTCCTCCGTGATCAGTCGAGCGATCCGAGATACGCGGGAACGCTCTTCGCGTGTTCGACCGCTTCCCCGATCGTCATGCCGTGGAATTCGGGCGCGACAAAGCAGCGCCCGGACCGCCTGTCGTCGACAAAAACGCCTGCGACGACGCCGGGCAGCGCGCTTTCCGGCGCGTTCGGCGCATGCGGACCGCCGAGATCCGTCCTGCACCAGCCCGGATCGGTCAGGCTCAGGATCACGTCCGTGCCGTCATAGACGGATGCGAGGTCCATCGTGACCTTGTCGAGCGCCGCCTTGCTTGCGGAATAGCCCGCCTGCTGCGGCTCGCGGCGGATCCCGCTTGTCGTGTTGACGATGCGTCCGAAGCCGGTTTTCGCCATCTTTTCCAGAAAATGATACGTGATCAGCATCGGCGCAATCGTGTTGATCCGAAAGCTCTGCTCATAATCCGCCGCGGGCGTCGAAAGAAAATCCGAGCGGTATGCGACCTGCACGCCCGCGTTGTTCAGAACGATATCGACCCGCACGCCGAGCGCGTCGATACGCGCAAGCATATCCTTTACCGCGTCCGTGTCCGAAAGCTCGCAGGCGACGGGGACCGCTTCGACCCCGTATGCGGCGACCTCTCCGAGGATCGGTTCAAGATGCTGTTCCGTTCTGCCGTGCAGGATCAGATTGCAGCCGCGCCCGGCGAGAAACCGCGCCGCAAGCCGTCCGATCCCCCTGCTTGCGCCGGTGACCAGCGCCCATCTGCCTTTTACGTCGATCATAATTCCTTCTCCGTGTAATATATGTCGATCCCGCCGTAACCCTGAATCAGCTGATTGCGGCGCGTCTTTTCGATAAAGCTTGCAAGTCTTTTCTGAAACTCCGCGGGGCGCTTCCGCGCGGCGTCGATATAAGCGACGCGAATGCGGCGGTATGCCTCCGGAAAGCTTTGATAGTGTTCCCAAACGGTTTCGTCCGCTTTCAACGCGTCCAGAATATCCGCCGGAAACACGAACGGCGCACAGATGACCGGCAGAACGCTTTCCCGCACGCGCGGATGGATCAGCCCCGCAGCGTCAAGCTTCAGAAGCCGCTCGATATTCGGGCGGGAATACGGGCTTCCCTTCCGCCGCGGCGTGAAGCGGCGGATATGGTGCCTTTCGTCCAGCGAGCCCGCCCTGCCGTCGATCCAGCCGAAGCACAGCGCTTCCTCCACGGCGTCGTTGTAGGAAACCGCGGGCTCCCCGGACGCCTTTGTGGGAAAGACAAACCAGACCTCCTGCGCCGTTTCAAAGTGCGCGGAAAGCCATGCGCGCCATTCGCTTCTGCTGTCTGTGTAAAAAAGCTCCATGTGCCCTTACCGCTCCGTGCCGTTGACGATGGAGGCATAGACCTCCTCCGGGATCATCGGCGAGCCGATCTCCTGCGTCAGCGCTTTCGGGACCGCGCCGGTCTCTGCGAATGCTTTGCCCGCTTCACGGAGCAGCGCAAGGCGCGGCTTTGTCACAACGTCCGCGGACGGCACATTGAACATAGGGCTTTCGGGAACCGTCAGAATCAGCGGATCGTGCGGGAACAGCAGCCGAAACTGCGCGACAGCCGGCTCGAAATTGTGCCTGCTGTTCGGGAAGCCGCAGCCGCAGATCATCACGTATCGGAGATGCGAAAAGTCCGCCTGACCGACGTGCTCGTAGCGGTCGCCGACCTTCTGCATCGCCATCGAGGAAAGCGGCAGCGTGCGGTCGATGAGCGCTTTCAGCGGCGCAGGCATGCCGTAGCAGTACAGCGGGAAACTGAACAGAAGCACGTCGCTTTCCGGAATTGCTTCGAGGATGCCGTGCATATCGTCAGTATGGATGCAGGTCCCGCCGTTGTTCATACAGGAAAAGCATCCCGTGCAGTATTCGATGTGTCTGTCGACCGCATGGATCGTTGTGATCTGCACTTCCCCGGTGTCTTGCATGCCCTCCAAAAATGCGCGGGTCATGTGCATGGTATCGCTTTTTTCCCGCTTGGGGCTGCCGTTTATGACCAGTATTTTCATAAATGCCTCCTGCCGATGTCTTTCCTGTGCAATGTGTTTACCCGTTTTTCGGTTCATTTTGAAACATTGCCTGATAGATCGCATCGGCGCATTCCTCTGCGGGCATCCGATGCGTATCGACCGTAAGATCGTAACCGTCCTTCGGATAGAGGTAAATACAGGACGCTTCCGCCGATCCGGGACACCGATCCTTCCGCGCCTGTTCGCGCCGCAAAAGCTCCTCCGGCGGACAGGTCACGCGGACCGTATGCAGCGCATAGGGACGCATTGCTTCGGCAAGCTGCCGAAAGATCCGCTCGCTGGTGATGACGTGGTCAACGATCACGCCCGGCGAACGTTTCAGCGCGTCTTCGGCGCCGCGGCACATATCGCCGGAGATCTCAAACACGTCATCCTCATAGATGGTCTCTTCCTTTGAGAGCTTCATGTAATCATCGATCGAAATGATCGCGTACCGTTCCCCCCGCCGATTCAGGATCGCCGTTTGAACCGCCTTTGCCAATGTGGATTTTCCACTGCTGGAAGGTCCGTTCAGCAGGATGACCCGTTTTTTCATAAGCGCTGCACCCCGTTTCTTCCGTCTTGATCGTATCATATCACACATCCGCCGCCGTGTCACCATTAAACCGAAAAAGCGTACGGACGGACAACCGTTCTTCTATTGAAAATGGCAAAAAAGCATGATATACTGATGATTTGAACGGAGCGTCGGACGAACGGCGCGAACGAAAGGAGAAACCGTATGAAATTTTCCGAAATGCCTTACAAACGGCCGGACGCCGACGCCGTCAAGGCAAAGCTGCAGGAGCTTACCGAACGGCTGAAAGCCGCAAAGAGCTTTGAGGAAGCGAAAGCGGTCTTCCTCGAAAAAGAGGAAGAAGAAAAGGTCGTCGACACGATGGGCACGCTCGCGTACGTCCGGCATTCGATCGACACGCGCGACGAGTTCTATGACGGCGAAATCGAATTCTGGGACGAGATCGGACCGGAGTTTGAGGAATACGAGCAGGAATGGCTCGAAGCGCTGCTTCAAAGCCCCTTCCGCAAGGACTTCGAGGCCGAATACGGCGATCTGCTGTTTGTGAACGCCGAGATGGACCGCAAGACCTTCTCACCCGAGATCATCGAGGACATGCAGAAGGAAAACGAGCTCACCACCGAGTACGGCAAGCTGATCGCGTCCGCGCAGATCCCGTTCGAGGGCGGCGTGTATACCCTGTCCCAGTTGACCCCGTTCAAGACCGACGCGAACGACGAACGCCGTCTTGCCGCGTGGAAAGCGGACGGTACGTGGTACAAAGAGCATCAGGAGCGCCTCGACGCGATCTATGACGAGCTCGTACATCTCCGTGACACGATGGGCAAAAAGCTCGGTTACGGCGGCTATACGCAGCTCGGCTACTACCGCATGGAGCGCAACTGCTACACGAAGGAGGACGTCGAACAGTTCCGCGCGGCGGTGCAGAAGTACCTCGTGCCGCTTGCGGACAAGATCTACCGGAAACAGGCGGAGCGTCTCGGAAAGTCCTATCCGCTGTCGTTTGCAGACGCTGCGCTGGATTTCAGAAGCGGCAATCCGAGACCTCAGGGCACGCCGGACGATATCCTTGCGCAGGGCAAAAAGTTTTACGACGAGCTGTCCCCCGAAACGAGCGAATTCTTCCGCACGATGCTCGACGAGGAGCTGATGGACGTGCTCTCCACCGAGGGCAAGGAAGGCGGCGGCTACCAGACCGAGCTTCCGCTGTATCAGCGTCCGTTCATCTTCTCGAACTTCAACGGCACACAGGGCGACGTCGAGGTCATCACGCACGAAGCGGGTCACGCCTTCGAATACTGGATGAACCGCAAGCGCATTCCGATCGAGTATTCCTGCCCGAGCGCGGAAGCGTGCGAGGTCCACTCGATGAGCATGGAGTTCTTCGGCTGGATGAACGCGGACGGCTTCTTCGGTCCCGACGCGAGAAAGTTCAAGTACAGCCACCTGGCGGGCGCGCTGACCTTCATTCCGTACGGCACGATGGTCGACCACTTCCAGCACATCGT
>CAMYWS010000034.1 GCA_947302865.1 uncultured Clostridia bacterium | reverse complement strand
AGCGATCACCGATCCTACAATCGTGCCGATCCGCAAGCTCGTTCATCAGATCATATAGTAATCCTCGTCGAACAGTGTCAGCCCCGTCTCACCGGCGTACCGGTCACGCACCTTTTCAACGCTCTTTTTGACAACCTGTCGTACGCGTTCCCGTGTCACCCCGTACTCTGCTCCGACTTCTTCCAAGGTAAGCCCCTCAAGACGTCTCCGCAGAAATTCTTTGCTGCGATCGTCGATCGCGTCACACCGATCCAGATAGTCTGCAAAGCCCGGATGGACCCGATAGCAGCAGAAATCCACATATTCAAGCAAACCATCGGCAAGCAGAGTGCCGATGATCTGCTTCAGACGCCGATCTGTGACAGAGGGAGGGAGGTGAAGGGCATCCTTGATTTCCGGGAAATGCAGGCCTTTGAACCCGATGGTCTGATATAACCGCAAAACGTCGGAAAGAATTGCTTCATCCGTCACCAACGCAGCATCGTCGCCGCCGCAAACATTCCGGATGCGCACGCTGTTTTCGGCAAGATACTCCTGTACCTTGAAAAGAATCTCACCGGAAGAATTTGATCCCATACCCGGAATTGCTTTCAATTCCTTTTCGGTCAGAAACAGAATATCCGAAAGATTCCGGTATCCTTCGGCGTGCAAACGAGTCAGAGCGCGATAGGAGAGGTTCATTCCATTCAGATCGCGATCGTTGTGCTTTGCATAGCGAACGATCGTATCGCGGTATTCAGGTGTACGCAGAAGGTCTTCCATGGAAAGCGTCTGCGCTTTGAAAACTGCAGAAGCATCGTCGATATCCGAAGCGTGTTCCCTTCGATACTCCGCGCACACCATGCTGATTTCACGCACCGAATCAGGGCCTATACCGGGAAGCTGCAGCAGTTCTTCCTCCGAAAGGAAGAGAATCTGTGACAATTGCGTATAGCCGCACATTGTCAGCATATTAAAGGAACGGGCAGAGAGCAGCGTCAATTCGTCGATCGTTCGCTCCTGTCGGTCATAATAATACCGGATCGCGGCTTTCCCTTCTTCCGACTCAGCCCATGCAGAAAGGTCGAATGTCTCTCCGTCGGACTGCTTCGGATTAGCTCCGTCCTGCAGGAACGCACGATACTCTTCGATCTTTTGCAGGACTTCTTCAACGGATTGTTTTCCCATATAGGGGATACGATAGAGCGTATCGATATCCGTTTCCAGCATTGCGCCGACGGTACGGATTTTACCGCGCATCAGGCAGTTGGACGCCCTCTTTGACAACCCGACTTCCTCTACGGAACGTTCTCTGATATCCATGCTTTGCCCCTCACAACTGAGAAGAGAACCGTTCGGCGAGCGCGATCAGTTCTGTCAGTTTCGATTTAAGGTTTTCTTTTTCCTCGGTATTCATGCGGCCAAACTGCCGGGGATCGATATCCATCAACAGCGCGTAACCTTTTTCCGCATTTTCCATCGGTTTCGCTTTCAGTGCAAGCGAACGTGAACGAAGAAGCGCTCGTTCCAGCGATAATTGCAGTTCTTCCGTGATGGTTGCATGTTCAGCCGCAAAGCGGTCAACGTCTGCTTTTTCTGCGACAGTGACGGAAGAAAACAGTTCCCGGATCTGTTGCCCTAGACGTTTTTGATCTTCGAAATAATCCTGATATAGATCGCTTTTTACCAAGGTCTTGACGTCGCGGATGAATTTGCGCTGATCGCCGATTGCCTGCATCATCACGTTTTGGAAAACAACGGTTTTCAACAGCTTCCTGTCAACATCGGACGAAGGACGGATCGGCAGCATTTCCTGAAACAGACTGTAGACCTGATATTCTCTTGCGGCATAATATTGCTCGGGAAGGCGGAGATACTCGAGAAATTCGCAAATAACGCCGGCGATCTCAATACGCTTTTTGACGTCTGAAAGCGGTTCGTTCGTGCTCGCTGCGTACTCTTCCGCAGTCAACAGCTTTGTCTGTACAACGTCGCGATATGTGCCGATCGCGTAGTCGATCAGGTCGTAATCCACTTTCTTTTCTTCGCCGTGCTGAATGGACAGTTCTAAAAGCTTGATCTGCTTTTTATCTGCATGGATGTCAACATCCATCAGAACGGTTTCAAAATAACCCGGTTCGCCGGCTTCCCGCTCGATGCGGCGCAGACAGGTCAGACGCCTGTTGCCGTCTACGATCCGTCCGTCCGCAAGCGTAACGCCAGGCTCCCGCTGTCCGACGATCCGAATGTTTTTCTGCGTTTTCAAAAGCGCGTCCGGATTGCTCTCTGCGATAAAGCCTTCAATGATACGATTGTACGCTTCGCGGTCCATCTGTGAGAGCGCGTTCTTTCCGTGCTCGGTTTCATACCGGCTGATCCATGTTGCGATACGGTCGTTCTGATCGTTATAGAACAGGCAATCAAGGCGGATTCGATACACCGGATATACGACAGTTTTGCCGTTGAATGTGACCTTTCGTGTCAGCGTTGTTTTTTGAACGGAGTCGGTACCGACAAGCTTTAGTAGATTATCTCCCGGGGATGATCCGCGGCGAGATTCTGTCGATGGCTGCGCAAGCCCGGTGTAGACCGGCTGCATATCCTCGGCGCGGGAACGAACCTCACGATACAGCTCTCGGATCTCTTTTGCGCTTTCGGTGTCGATTTCACCGCAAAGACGCGCCATTGTGTCAAGCGCACGCTCTGCCTGCATCTGCTCATAGTCCTTTTGTCCAAGATGTGCGACTTCATTACGGACACCCATCAGCTCTTTTGCCCAGGTGCGGCAGTTTGGAGGGAGGACAGGGCGAAAGTCTTCGTTCCATCTTCGGTCAAGTATCCGAATGCAATTTGCAATATCCAGAGAATCAACGAGGTCACCGTAATCTCCGAAAGCGGGCAAATCGCCGCGCTGATCGTAGAGCGACTGCAAAACCTGATCCCACCAGTTCCTGCCATAGGTCCGATTCAACGTCTGTCCGATGAATCCGGCCGTTGCAGAAACCAGGATGCGGAATCCCTTTTGTACGTAATCATAGTTCTCCTGCATAGAATCCTCCTTCTCATACAACAACCAATTAAACTTAAACAATAGTATAATAAATAATGATTGGAAAAACAAGAAAGCGTGAGAATAAAACGCTATTTCTTCTTATACCTCAGATCTTCTGTCACGAACGCTTTGAATTCGTCGACCGTGATCCTGCCCGCAAGGCACTGATCGCGCAGATCCGCAGCCTTCTCGCTCCAATCAAGGAATTCCTGCTGCGTCATGTTCTTTTTCTTCATCCGCGCATAGTGCGTCTTGTACGCACGCTGGTGCAGCTGCCAGACAGGATTCGTCTTGACCTTCTGATCAAACGTGTTTTTTGCTCCGACGTCCTTGCACGTCTTTGTCGTTTCTCCGGGAGCGATGTTGTCACAGTATTCGGTGTCGTATCCGCCTGCCTGCAGGAAGTACCGTCCGCAGTTTGCGCACTTGCGGGGAACCGTCCCGTCTTCCAGCCCTTCCATAAGCTCCATATACAGAAATGCGCCGAGAGACGTGTATTCCGCCGTTCTGCAGAGCTCGCACGATTCGTCGAGCTTGTAGATGATATTCATCTTATCCGCACGGTTCAGATACATGGCGGGATCGACCTGTCCCTTCGCTGCAAAGAGCGATTGCAGCGCCTTCTGTTTATCCCCGCTGTTGTACGCGTCAAGAAATGGCGCGTACAGTTTTTTTACACGCAGAACATCGTCCAGCAGGCCGATATACTTCCCGAACAGTTCATCGATCTGCTGATTCAGTTTTGCAATGTCCTCATTGAATTCGCCGTCCTCAAACGTGCAGTTATCTATGATAAACATATCAAGAAAGGTCTCGCCGGTCAGAATATCCGTATATCCCATCTCATTTGCTACAAACAGATTATCGGATTCCTCATCCGGCTCGATATACTCATCGTCGTCCGCATCGTATTCGAACAGGTATTTATACTGATTCAGCAACAGAAGCAGTTCACCCTCCGAACGCATCTCATGCGGGATCTCCAGCCGATTGTACGGCGGAAGCTTCGCAAAGAACTCAATCACTTTGTATATCAGAGACTGTGCTTTGTGTACATTCTCGTTGTAGTTGTCGGCATATTCTTCCGTATACAGGGATTTGCGGTGCATTTCGGTCATATGCTGCCGCATCTTCTCAATCTTGTCTGTTTTCATATTCAGGTAATGGAGCAGGATCTCAAAGCGTGAGAATGCTGTCTTATTGTCTCCGATCCATACCTTATTCCCTCTTTCCCGTACTGTAAATGCGATCATATCCGTATCACTTTCGATTTTTGCAAAAATAGAGAACCGACTCTGAAAAATGCGTGTATTTTTCGATTTCGACAATGATTTCTATCAATATCGAGAACCGTACTCTAATTATACATTATCTATTGACTCCTGTCAAGAGGCGTGTATAATAGTGAATGTGGATGATAGTTATCATTCTCCATTTAGTGCGTAAGGAAACGCAAGCATAACGAATATGAGGACATTGCGTAGAAATCACAGTCAAGACGCCGGCGAGAAGAAAACGGAATATCACCACAGAAGAATGAAGAGCACGAAAGCGAGGAAAAGAACGGACATGAAGAACTATCAGAACATTGCGGAACTTCCCTTTGATGTAAAGGTGACACAGGAAATTGCAGGACATGCCGATATTCATACGACATTGATGGTTTATACGCATTTGACCAATGCAAAGCGCGAGGAAGGAATTCGCACACTGAACGCGCATTTGAAGTCAAAAGACGATGAATCTGCATCGGTTTGACTGCTGACAGGATTTGGAAGGGAGCTGGTTACACAGTTCCTTTTCTTTTTTATTCTGCAGTAAAGTGCAGTAAAAGTGCAGTAAATCGCTGAAATGAGCACAAATATAGGCCAAATGAGCACAAGCAAAATATGAAAAAAGCCCTAATTTAGGGCTTCTTCGTGGCTCCCCAGGTAAGACTCGAACTTACAACCCTTCGGTTAACAGCCGAATGCTCTGCCATTGAGCTACTGAGGAATGCTGCAAGCGTTATAATAACAGCGCAGCGGCCTTTTCGCAACGGCGAATATACGTAAATATAAGGAAATACAAGTATATATCTCGTAAAATCTCGTGAATACTAACTATTTTGCGGTTTGATTGACGAAACAGCTTTTTTGTTGTACAATAGCCGCATGGAACGCAAAATGCCGCACATCGTTCATACGGAGCGCACGGAACCGAAGCGCGGGATCGTCCGGACGGACGGCGCGCTGTACGTTTTGCTGCTGCTCGGTACGTTTGCCGCCATCTTTCTTTCGCGTTTGCTGGCAAACCGGTTCGGTGTGGACAAGCTGTATGTGCAGATCGGACTGTATGCGGTCCTGCTCGGAACGGGGTATTGGATCTATCGAACGCGGCTCGTCGATTATTTGTACGAGCTCTATGATACGGAGCTTCGCATCACGCAGATCGTCGGAAAAAAGCAGAAGCAGCTTCTTGCCGTGCCGATTGAAACGGTGACGGAAGTCGGGGCGTTCCGCAAAACGGACGCAAAGAAGGATCCGCGCATGTTTCACGGGGCGCGGGAAAAGACGACGGCGGTCTGGTACCGGAAGGACGGCGAACTGCGCGTCGTGTGTATGAACGCGTCGGACGCGCTTCAAAGAAAGCTCTCGGAGGCAGCGCATGCAAAGGAATGACTGGATGGATCGGATCGAACGCGGCGAGGTGCCGCACGCGATCCTGTTTGCGGGAGCGAAGGAGAGCGGACAATACGCGCTTGCCCGCCGTGCCGCCGCGCGGTTTCTGCTGCATACGGACGACGTGTCGGGGCTGAACAACTGTCCGTTTTATCTGGAACCCGCGGATTATCAGGTCAAAACGGTGCGCGACGCGCTGTCCGTGATCAATGCCGAGGCGTATGAGCGCGGACGGCATTGCATTCTGTTTCCGGACGCGCACACGATGAGCGAGGCGGCGCAGGACGTGCTGCTGAAAACGCTGGAGGAACCGCCTTCCGATACACTGCTTCTGCTGACCGGCGCGGAATCGGGGTTTCGCCCGACGATCCTGTCCCGCTGTATGATCCTGCGGGCGGAAACGGAGCCGTGGGAGACGATCCGGGACCGGCTCATACAAAACGGTACGGAACCGAAAAAAGCGGAGCTTGCGGCAAAGCTGAGCGACGGCGTATACGGACGCGCGGAAGCGTTTTTACGCGAGGATTCGCTTGCGTTCCGACGTGAGGCGATCGCCTGCATCCGGCGGCTTGCGGCGAAGAGCAAGCCGTACGCAGCGCTCGCGGCGCTGTGTACCGATACGGTGACGGAGGAAGACGAGGACGGAACGGCGAAAAAGGCAAAAAAAGTCAGCGCGGCGCGGCTCGACGCGTTTCTGGATGTTCTGCTTTCGATCCTTCTGGATGTGCTGCGGCTGAAGAACGGTGTCAAGGATGTACGCAACACGGATTGCACGGAAGTTGAAACAATTTTCAATTCGACCTTTACAATCGGACAAATTCAAGGTATGATACAAGTTACGGTCGATGCGAAGGAGATGCTCGCTTATAAAGCGAGTCCTGCCATGACGGTCGACTGGATACTGGCAAAACTGCCGTAAGGGGAAACAATGGTTAAAGTTATCGGAGTAAAATTCAAAACAAGCGGACGCATCTACTGGTTTGATCCGCTCGATCTGCAGATACATGCGGACGACGGCGTGATCGTCGAAACGGCGCGCGGCATGGAATACGGCGAGGTGCAGGGCGAGCCGAAGGAGGTCGACGAAAGCGAAGTGGTCGCGCCTTTGAAACCGGTCGTGCGTATCGCCACGGATGAAGACAAACGTCTGCGCGCGCAGTATGCGGCAAAGGAAAGCGAAGCGTTTCAGATCTGCCTTGATAAAATCGCGGCGCATGAGCTCGATATGAAGCTTGTGGACGTGGAATACACGTTTAACGGCAGCAAAGTCGTGTTCTACTTCACGGCGGACGAGCGCGTGGACTTCCGCGAGCTTGTCAAAGACCTTGCGTACGCGCTGAAAACGCGGATCGAGCTCAGGCAGATCGGCGTGCGCGACGAGGCAAAGATGCTCGGCGGGCTCGGCCCGTGCGGGCGGCTCGTGTGCTGCAAGTCCTTTTTGGACGACTTCCGTCCCGTCTCGATCAAGATGGCGAAGGAACAGAATCTGTCCCTGAGCCCGACCAAGATCTCGGGACTCTGCGGACGCCTTATGTGCTGTCTCCAGTATGAGCAGAGCGCGTACGAAGAGGCGCGGAGCAAGATGCCGAAGCCGGGCAAAGAGGTCAACACCGTCGACGGCGTCGGCGTGGTCGTGGAAAACAACGCGATCACGGAGCGTACGAAAGTGCGGCTGACAATGGAGGACGGTTCGATCGACGTACGCGAATATCCGTACACGCATCTTTCGCTGCCCGGCGAACCGCTGCCGGAGGAAGCACTTGCGGCGAAGAAACCGGAAGCGGCGAAAGAAAAGGACGCGGATACGCAGTTCAAAAGAGAAGCGGCGAACAATACGCGCAGAAACAACAGAGGACAGCAGCGTAAACCGGAGCAGCCGAAGCCAGCGCAGGAACCCGAACAACCGAAGCCGGCGAAGCCCGTACAGAAGCAGACTCCGCAAAAACAGCCGAAGCAGCAGCCGAAGTCCGCGCAGGAACAGCCGAAGCAGGGGCAGAAACCCGCGCAGAAGACAGCGCAGGAACAGCAGAAACAGCAGCCGAAGCCCGCACAGGAACAGCAGAAACAGCAGCCGAAGCAGGGGCAGAAGCCGGAGCAGCCGAAGCAGGACAGCGGAGCGGGGCAGGGAAAACAGCAGTACCGCCGCCGCAGACGCCGCCCGAACAACGGACCGAAAGCGCCTGAACAGAATTCTTAACAGACGGCGGCTCCGAAATGAGCCGCCATTTTTGAGGGGAAAAGGAATCATGTGGTTCTTATTGTCAATTGTCGCATTGCTCTGCTGGAGCGGTTCGGATCTGTTTTCCAAGATCGGATCAAAGCAGAATGATAAACTGAGCCATTGGAAAATGGCGATGGCGGTCGGCCTTGTCATGGGGCTGCATGCGGGATACGAGCTGCTGTTCGGCGGCGTCGAGATCACGCTGCAGGACATCTGGACCTATATGCCGGCAAGCGCGCTTTACGTGCTGTCGATGATCCTCGGTTACGTCGGGCTGCGTTATATCGAGCTGTCTGTTTCGTCGCCGATCTGCAATTCGTCCGGCGCGATCGCTGCGATCCTGTGCTTCATCTTTCTGCAGGAGCTGCCGAATACCTGGCAGTGGATCGGCGTTGCGTGCGTTGCGGTCGGCGTTGTCGCGCTCGGCGCGGCGGAGCTGACCGAAAGCGACTATGCGCGTGAGATGCGCCAGAGAAACGCCAGGGTCAAGTACGACAAGAGCTGGATCGCGCTGCTGTTTCCGATCCTGTACTGCCTGATCGACGCAAGCGGTACGTTCGTTGATTCCGTCCTGCTGCGCGAGGAGGCGACGGGGACGTTCCTCGATACCGTGTTTCCGCGCGTGCTGGACGAGGGCGTCGCAAACGTCGCGTACGAGCTTACGTGGCTTGCGGTCGGCGTCGTTGCGGCGATCTACGTGCTTGCGATCAAGCGTGACCGCCTGCATGTGAAGGACGACGGCGCAAAGCTGATCGGCGGCGTGTTCGAAACCGCAGGGCAGTTTGCCTATATCTATGCGCTCGGCGATACGGCGCACGTCGGTTTTGCGGCGGCGATCATCTCCGCGTATTGTGCTGCTTCGGTCCTTTGGAGCCGCATCTTCCTGAAGGAGAAGCTGTCGTGGAAACATTACGCCTCGATTGCGCTTGCCGTTACCGGCATCGTGATCCTCGGCGTCTTCGACGCGTAACACGCTGCCGCAGTCAAAAAAGGGGGACCGCATATGGATCTTGCATGGGAAGACGGGTTTACGATCGAGGTGCATATCGTGAAAGGCACGGCGGTCGTTTCCGCGAACCGGGAAGGGCTTTTGTCTCTTTCCAATCACCTCAGAATGCTTGCGGAGGAGGCGCCGGGCAGCCATATCCATCTGGACGAACTGAACGCTCTGGAGGACGGCTCCTGCGAGCTGATCTTTGAGCGGACGCGATGATCCGCATGAAAAAATATATTCGCAAAAGCAACCCTTTTCGGTTGCTTTTCTTTTGCGAATGGGCTACAATGATAACGTAAAAATATGGCGTTTTTGCCAAAAATAAAAAGGAGTATGCAAATGAAGTACGATCGCGTTTACAATTTCTCCGCAGGTCCC
>CAMYWS010000033.1 GCA_947302865.1 uncultured Clostridia bacterium | reverse complement strand
CCGAGCTTGCCCGCGGCGATCACGACGCCCTTCGACGCGGCGATCTGCCGCACGCCGGAGATCAGAAACTCCCGCGCAATGAAGACGATCGTAACGACGGGATGCAAAAGATATCGCGGATGCGCGGCGTCGGTCGTGCAGGAGAGCATGACGAACGCGGCGACGATCAGCATCTTGTCCGCGATCGGGTCCATAAGCTTGCCGAAGTCGGTCACAAGATTGTGCTTTCTTGCGTATTTGCCGTCGAGAATGTCCGTGATCGCGGCGGCAAGGAAAATCATCGCCGCGACCCAATGACTGTACGGCGCGAACGCCGGCCAAAGATTCGGCAGGAGCAGTGCAAGGATGAACAGCGGGATCAGAAGGATCCTGAGGATCGTCAGCTTGTTTGCGGTATTCATAGGCATTCTCCGATCATGTCATAGGGGTCGGCACCGGTGAGACGGATCGAAAGATACTGTCCCGGCTCATGCCGGAAGCTCGGCGCGACGCAGACCGTGCCGTCGGCGTCCGGCGCCTCGCGGATCGTTCTGCCGTAGGTGCCGTCCATGCCGGTCTCCTCGACGAGCATGGTGAGTTCGCGCCCGATCCAGCGCGCGTTGCGCTCCTTCGAGATCGTCTGCTGCTGTTCCATCAGCGCCGAAAGACGTGCTTCCTTAACATCGTCCGCGATCTGATCCGGCATCGACTCGGCCGCCGTGCCCTCCTCGGGAGAGAACGCGAACGCGCCGACGCGGTCGAACGGATAATCGCGCAAAAACTGCATCAGCTCGTTGAACTGCGCGTCCGTCTCGCCGGGAAATCCGACCATCATCGTGGTGCGCAGCGTGAAATCGGGATAGTTTTTCCGGATATGGTCGAGCACACCTTCGATGTGCGCCTTGCTGCCGCGGCGATGCATGCGGCGAAGGATCCCGTCATTGCAGTGCTGCAGTGGCATATCGAGATACGGAACGAGCTTTTCACCCTCCGCAAGCGTATCCAGAAGCGCGGGCGTGACCGTATCGGGATAGGTGTACAGAAGACGCACCCATGTAAGCCCGTCGACCCGGTCGAGCTCCTTGAGCAGCGGGATCAGCCGCGGCTCGCCGTACAGGTCCTTTCCGTAACCGGAGGTATCCTGCGCAATGACCGAAAGCTCGGTGACGCCCATATCGGCAAGCGCTTTCGCTTCGTCGACAAGCTGCTCCATCGGCGTACTTACAAGATCGCCGCGGATCAGCGGGATCGCGCAGTATGCGCAGCGGTTGTTGCAGCCGTCGCCGATGCGCAGATACGCGCGATACGGCGGCGTAACGAGCAGACGTTCGGGGCGTATGATGGGGGAACAGGGAAGCCCCAGCTTTTCGGCGATCAGGCGCGGCAGCTTTTCATACTCGCGCACGCCGAGAAAAAGATCGACCTCCGGCATCTCCACGGTGAGCTCCCTGCGGTAACGCTCGGAAAGACAGCCGGTCACGACCAGAAGCTTACACCGCCCGGACTCCTTGTACTGCGCCATCTCAAAGATCGCGTCAATCGATTCCTCCTTGGCGGGCGTGATAAAACCGCAGGTGTTGACGATCAGGATATCCGCGTTTTCCGGCTCACCGGTAAACGTATATCCCGCGGCTTTCAGATAGCCCAGCATCGTCTGCGTATCAACCTGATTTTTCGCGCAGCCGAGGGAGATTACGCCGACGTTCATGCTTCGGTGTCCTCCTCGAAATCCATTTCATCCGGCTCGACCGGTTCGTCGCCGGAGACAGGCGCGCCGCCGCCGAACACGCGGTTGAACTCCGCGGGTGTGATGAGTACCTGCCGCGGTTTGCTGCCGTCGAACGGGGAAACGTATTTTTTCTGTTCCATCATGTCGACGAGACGTGCCGCGCGCGCATAGCCGACGCGAAGCCTCCGCTGGATCATCGAGATCGAGGCCTGTCCGTTCTCCATGACGATGCGGACCGCTTCGCCCAGAAGATCGTCCTCCTGCTTGCCTTCGCCGAAGACGCCGCCCTGCGCGCCGCCCTTGGCTTCGTCGTTGATCTCGTTCAGAACGTCGTCGGAGAACTGCGTATCGGACTTCTTGAAGCCGGACATGACGCGTTCGACCTCCTCGTCCGAAACATACGCGCACTGCAGGCGGGTCGGTTTGCCCGCGCCGTTCGGGTGGAACAGCATATCGCCGCGGCCGAGGAGCTTTTCCGCGCCGGTCGCGTCGAGAATGATGCGCGAGTCGATCGCAGAGCTGACCGCGAACGCGCAGCGCGAGGGGATGTTCGCTTTGATGAGACCGGTGATGATATCGGCGCTCGGACGCTGCGTCGCGACGATCAGATGGATGCCGGCGGCGCGGCCGAGCTGCGCGATGCGGCAGATCGAATCCTCAACGTCATCCGGCGCGACCATCATCAGGTCGGCAAGCTCGTCGATGATGATGACCAGCTTCGGGATCTTCTTCTTGGGATCGTCCATCAGCGAGTTGTAACGCGCAAGCTCGCGCGCGCCGACTTCGCTGAATTTCTTATAGCGCACCGTCATTTCGTTGACCGCCCAGCGGAGCGCGCTTGCCGCCTTCTTCGGCTCGGTCACGACCGGGATGAGAAGGTGCGGCAGCGTACCGAAGACGGAGAGCTCGACCATCTTCGGGTCGACGAGGATCAGCTGAAGATCCTGCGGAGAGGATTTGTAGATCATCGAAATGATCAGGTCGTTGATACAGACGGATTTGCCGGAACCGGTGGAGCCTGCGATCAGCATATGCGGCATCTTGCCGAGATCGGCGACGATGATCTTGCCCGCAATATCCTTGCCGAGCGCCATCGTGACCGGGGACTTCGCGTTCATGAACTCCTCGCTGTCGATGATGTCACGCAAAAGCACGGTCGCGGCGTCCTTGTTCGGCACCTCGATGCCGACTGCTGCCTTGCCGGGGATCGGTGCTTCGATACGCACGCGCGGCGCGGCGAGCGCAAGCGCGATGTCGTTACTTAGCGTCGTAATGCGGTTTACGCGCACGCCCGGCGCGGGCTGCAGCTCGTAGCGGGTGACAACGGGACCGACGGAAATATTGATGACTTTTGCCGTAATATTGAAGCTTGCAAGCGTTTCCTCAAGCAGATGCGCGATCGCGGTCGGATTCTCCGCGCTTTTTGCGAACGTCTCGCGCGGCTTGTTGAGACAGTCGATCGACGGCGGCTCGTATGCGGGCGCTTCGGGCGCGGGCGGCACGACGATCGGGATATCCGCGTCTTCCTCCCGATCTGCGGGAGCGACCGGCTTGTTTGCGGGCTTTGCGGCTTCCTTCTTCGGCTGCTCGGGCAAAAGCTGCACGGCGAGCTCGGACACGGAAGACGGCTTTTTCGCGGGCTTGCGAACGGGCGCGGGCGTGATGATCAGCTCGTCCTCTACATCCTCGGGAAGAACGGGATTAATCGGCTTACCTGTACGGGCGTCTTTGCCGGGCAGATCAAACTCGGAAACGGCAGGCGCCTTGCCGGTACGCTTGCGCGCAGAGGGATTCGTTTCCGCTTCAGGCACTTCGAACAACTCGTCAAACGGGATCTGTTCGCGCTTTTTCTTCTGTGCAGGCTTTTTCTGCACAGGCGGTTCGTCCTCGTCGATCTTCGTGGAGAAGCTCTTTTTCCACGGACGGTACGTAGGTTCGGTTTCCTCCGGATCGTCGTAATTGTCGTAATCCTCGTAGTCTTCGTCTTCCTGCTCGCGTTCCGCGATCTTTTCACGGACTTTCGTTCCGAAGGCGTCGGTGTACGCTTTGATCGAAATGCCCGTGCAGAGCAGAACGGAGATCAGAAAACCCGCAACGATGACGACCCAGCAGAGGAGCTTGCCGCCGATCACGTAAAGGAGTGTCGGCAGGATCATGCCGAGCACGCCTCCGCCGACGTGGCGGGATACGCCCTCGGTCCATGCAACGGGGAACTGCTTGAAGAATTGGGTGAAATAAGAGGGGAATGTCCATCCGGATGTGCCGAACGGCTTCAGATCGGTCAGAGTCCTGCTCGTCCACATATGCAGCGCGCAGAGAATGAACCAGAACGCAAGCAGACCGGTGAGCAGCGTACTGCGCGCGGGCTTTTTTCTGCCTCCGAGGATCAGATAAAATCCGACGATCACGAACAACACGGGAACGACATATGCAAAGCAGCCGTGCATGCCGAACAGATAGTGGGAGATGACCGTTCCGAGCGGATCGTCCGAACCGCTGTAGATATACACGGCAAAGAGCGCGCCGAGCGCGATCAGAATGATGCCGACAATCTCAACAAAGGCATGCGGCGCGCGTTTTTCCGACGTTTTTTTGCCGGAAGCGCCTTTCGTCGTATTATTAGCCGTACTTCTTGCTGCCGCGGGTTTCTTTGCGCCGCTTGCTGCGGGCGCTTTCTTTTTCGCGGTCGGTTTATTTGCCATGGATGATCCTCCGAATAACCATTTTCTATCGATTGTATTATACTGCGAAAGGCTCGCCGGCGCAAGTAAAAATTCTCGGCGCTTGCGGTACGGCCTGAAACATGATAAAATAACGGAAAATTCGCAGGGAGAGAACCGCTGTGTTTCCGAAACTTCTGATCTGGGACTGGAACGGAACGATCATAGACGACGCCGATTTGTGTCTTGCCCTTGAAAACGAGCTGCTGCGCGAACGCGGCATGCCGGAGATCACAAAGGCGTGGTATCTTGCGCATTTTTCGTTCCCGATCCGGGCGTATTACGAAATGATGGGGTATACGTTTCAAACGGAAAGCTTTGAAACGATCTCGGAGATCTTCATGGAACGCTATCGCGCACGGTTCGGCGATTGCCCGCTGCGAAACGGTGTGACTGACGTTCTGAGCGCAATCAAAACATGCGGCGTCAGGCAGACGCTTCTTTCACTTACGCAGCAGGACGATCTGATCGAACAGGCGTCGCGGTTCGGCGTCGCGCCGTACTTTTCGGAGATCCTCGGGCAGAACGATATTCTGGGATACTCGAAGGCGGAACGTGCGAAACGCTACATCGGACAATGCGGGATCGATCCGAAAGACACGCTGTTTGTCGGCGATACCGATCACGACGTCGAGGTCGCGAACGCCCTCGGCTGCCGCTGCGTGCTCCTCGAAGGCGGTCATCAGGACAGATCCGTTCTGCTTCGCTGCGGCGTTCCCGTCTATGCGTCGGCAAAGGCGTTCTGCAAGGCGGTGTTCGGCTGATATGGCGGATTCGTTTTTTCAAAAGGTCTATGCCGTTGTCGCCTTGATCCCGTGCGGCAGGGTGTTGAGCTACGGCGACATCGCAAAGCTGATCGGGTATCCGCGCCGTGCGCGGTTCGTGGGCTTCGCAATGCGCGCATGTCCGGAAGGACTGCCGTGGCATCGCGTGGTGATGGCGGACGGAACGATCACGGGCGGCGATTTCGCGCCTCTGCGGGAAATGCTGCTCCGGCAGGAGGGCGTCCCGTTTCTGCCGGACGGCAGGGTGGATATGAAACTGTGCCGCGCCGTCGTCGGACAAGACTTCGCGGAATCGTGAAATCATTGCAAACTGCATTGCAACCGATGCGGGTTTATGATATGATATCAAGTTGAAAAGTCGACTATTAAGGAAGAAAACTATGAAACGAACGGATATCGGAGGGCAGGCGGTGATCGAGGGCGTCATGATGCGCTCCGAAAAAGGTACGGCTTTGGTCGTGCGCCGCAGCGACGGCTCGCTTGCAAAGGAATTTCATCATAAAAGGACCAGATATAAAAAGGGCTCGTTCCCGACGTGGCCGGTCGTGCGCGGCGTGTACGCGTTTTTCGGCGCGCTGTCCGACGGCATGAACATCACGACCCGCGCGGCGGAAATGCTGGGCGAGGAAGAGGAGGAGCCGTCGAAATTTGAGAAATGGCTTGCGAAACGCTTTGACAAATCCGCGATGGATGTTGTGAAATGGGTCGCGATCGTGCTGGCGCTCGTTCTTGCGGTCGGGCTGTTCTTTCTGCTGCCGATCGGCATCATTTCTCTGCTCGAGCTGATTTTCGGCAAAATGAGCGCCGTATGGAGCGCCGTCGTGCAGGGGCTGATCCGACTGGTCATCTTTTTACTGTATATCTACGGCATCTCGCAGATCAAGGATATCAAGCGTGTATTCATGTATCACGGCGCGGAGCACAAAACGATCGCCTGTTACGAGGCGGAGCTTCCGATGACGCCGGAAAATGCTGCAAAGTGTACGCGCCTGCACCCGCGATGCGGAACGAACTATCTGTTTCTGACCATGGCGGTTTCGATCATCGTCACGACCGTTGTATCCGCGCTGTGCACGCTGATCCCGGGCTTCACCGCATGGCACGACGCAAGCGGGCTGAACAGTTTTCTGTTCCGCATCGCGCGCATCGTACTGATTTTGCCGATCGCGGGCATCTCCTACGAGGTTCTGAAAGCGGCGGCAAAGCGTGACAATCTCATCTGCCGCGTCGCCCGCGCGCCGGGTCTTGCACTGCAGCATCTGACGACCAAGGAACCGACCGCGGACATGCTCGAGGTCGCCATCGCGTCGTTTGAGATAGCGCTGCATCCGCCGAAAGGCGATCTGGAATTCGACGAAAAGACGGCCGCACAAAAGAATGGCGCGCCGGAGGAGAAGCAGGGATCCGACGCCCAAGAGGAAACGGACGCATGATCGTTCGCAAAGCGGAACAAAGAATTGCGGAGCTTTTAAGACCGGTCGCGGGCGAAGACGCGCGCATGGAAGCGGTGTTTTTACTGCGCGCAGGCGGATTCCATTCGCCGTATCAGGAGCTTTCCGAGACGGACGCAAAGGCACTGGACCCGCTGATCGAACGCCGGCTTTCCGGCGAACCGCTGCAGTACGTACTCGGCGAGTGGGAATTCTGCGGGCTTCCGTTTTATGTAGATGAAACCGTATTGATCCCGCGCCCGGATACGGAACGGCTTGTGGAAACAGCGCTTCCGTTGCTGCCGGAGGACAGGCGCGACGTGCTGGATCTCTGCTGCGGAAGCGGATGCATCGGGATCGCGCTTGCTGTTTTGGGCGGCGCGCGTGTGACTGCCGCGGATATCAGCGCGGACGCGCTTTCGATGACCGAACGCAACGCGCGGCGGAACGGCGTTTCTGTCCGGACCTTGCAGAGCGACCTGTTCGACAGCGTCGAAGGGACGTTTGATCTGATCGTATCGAACCCGCCGTATCTCAGCCGGGCGGACATGGACGCGCGGGACATGAGCATGCGCTTTGAACCGTCGCTTGCGCTGTACGGCGGAGAGGACGGACTGGACTTTTACCGGCGCATCGCATCGGATTACAAGCGGTATCTGAGACCCGGCGGCGCGCTGCTTCTTGAAATCGGATATTCGCAAAGGGAAGCGGTCGAAGCGCTGTTTGACAACAGCGCGTGCATTGAGGATTACGGCGGACGTCCGCGCGTGATTGTGGTAAGGAACGATGATTGAGAAGCTGAAAAAGTGCAAAGAACGATATAACGCTCTGACGGAAGCGCTGTCGAAGCCGGACGCGGCGAACGACCGCGAGTCCTACACCGCGCTTTCGCGTGAGCATGCGGAGCTTTCCGAAATTGTCGCCGCGTACGACCGCTATACGGAGACCGTACGCGAACGCGACGACTGCCTTGCGCTGCTTTCGGAACAACCGGATACGGAGATGAAAGTGCTCGCCGAGGAGGAGCTTGCGGCGCTGGAAACTTCGCTTGCGGAGCAGGAAAACGAACTCAAGGCGCTGCTTTTGCCGAAGGATGAAAACGATGATCGAGGCGTGATTCTGGAGATCCGCGCGGGTACGGGCGGCGACGAAGCGTCGCTGTTCGGCGCGGACCTTCTGCGCATGTATCTGCGCTACGCGGAGCGCCACGGGTACAAGACAGAAACATTGTCCGAAAACGTGACCGAGCTCGGCGGCGTCAAGGAGATCATCCTGTCCGTTTCGGGCAGGCGCGGCGCGTACGCGCGGCTGAAATTCGAGGGCGGCGTGCACCGCGTGCAGCGCGTGCCGGAGACCGAGTCGCAGGGACGTATCCACACGAGCGCGGCGACGGTCGCCGTCATGCCGGAGGTCGACGACATCCATATCGAGATCAAAGATTCCGACCTGCGCATCGACACGTACCGTTCCAGCGGCGCGGGCGGACAGCATGTCAACAAGACGTCCTCCGCGATCCGCATCACGCATATCCCGACCGGCATCGTGGTCGCGTGTCAGAACGAGCGCAGCCAGCTGCAGAACAAGGAGCAGGCGATGCGGCTTCTGAAAAGCCGGCTTTACGAGCACTTTGCGTCCGAACAGCATGCGCAGCTTGCCGACCGGAAGAAGAGCATGGTCGGCAGCGGCGACAGGAGCGAACGCATCCGCACATACAATTTCCCGCAGAGCCGCGTGACCGATCACCGCATCGGACTGACACTCTACAAACTTGAACAGTTCCTGGACGGCGATATGGACGAAATGATCGACGCCCTGACCGTAGCCGAACGCGCGGCAAAGCTTTCGGGGGAGGCGGACGCATGAAGACCGAAGTGATTTCAACGATCCGTATGGAGGACGCAGGAACGACGCTCGGCGCGCAGATCATTCAGGACGGCGGACTTGTTGCGTTTCCGACAGAAACAGTCTACGGACTCGGCGCGAACGGCATGGACGGGGAAGCGGTCAGCCGTATCTTCGAGGCGAAAGGCCGGCCGAACGACAATCCGCTGATCCTGCACATCGCAAAAAAGAGCGACGTGAAGCTTCTGTGGGCACATGTGCCGAAGCTCGCGAACACACTGATGGATACCTTCTGGCCGGGTCCGCTGACGCTGATCTTCAACAAGGCGGACGAGGTCCCGTACGAGGTGACGGCAGGGCTTGAGACCGTCGCGGTCCGCATGCCGTCGGACAAAACCGCGAGGCTTCTGATCCAGAAAGCGGGCGTGCCGATCGCGGCGCCCTCCGCGAACCGTTCGGGCAGACCGAGCCCGACGACCGCCGAACACGTGCTCGAGGACATGGACGGACGAATCCTGCTGATCCTTGACGGCGGTCCGTGCAAATACGGCGTGGAGTCAACCGTGCTTTCACTGGTCGGTGATCCGACGATCCTGCGGCCGGGCGCGATTACGCGCGAAATGCTCGAAGCGATCATCGGACCGGTGCGCTTAGCGCCGAGCATATTAAATCCGCTCGGCGAACGCGAGGTTGCCGCATCACCCGGTATGAAGTACAAGCACTATGCGCCGGACGCGGAGGTGCACGTCGTCGAAGGCGAGCCGAAGCCCACGGCAAAGCGCATTCGCGCGCTGTACTACGAGCACGAAGCAGAGGGCAGGACCGTCGCGATCCTCGGGACCGAGCAGACGATGGCAAG
>CAMYWS010000032.1 GCA_947302865.1 uncultured Clostridia bacterium | reverse complement strand
TGATCCCGTCCGGAGAGACCTCCTCCTATCGCTCCAATCCGCTCCGTCTTTCGGAATTCGCGCTCTCCCGCAGAGTGCCCGAGTATGTCGGCCGCAGCAAAGCGATCGCAAAGGATGAAGCGGCGCGCCGCGCGGGCGAGAAGCCCGAAAAGCTTATGAAAGCGCTTTCCGCGGTGGGCGACGCAGAGGAACTTCTGAAGAACACCCAGTTCGGCTCCTGTGTATTCGCGAACAAGCCCGGCGACGGCTCCGCGCGCGAACAGGCTGCGTCCTGCCAGAAGGTGCTCGGCGGTTTTGCGAACATCTGCTACGAGTACGCGACGAAGCGTTATCGCAGTAACTGCATCAACTGGGGCATCGTGCCGTTTACCCTCAGGGAGGGCGACGCGTTTCCGTACGAGGACGGCGATTTCGTGTTCGTGCCCGGCATCCGCGCGGCGATCGAAAACGGCGTCGAGGAGATCCCGGCAAAGGCGATCAGAAAGGACGGCACGGTCGAAGACCTCACCCTGTACGTGAAGGGTCTTACCGAGGACGAGAAGACGATCATCCTCGAGGGCTGCCTGATGAACTACTACGCAGCGCAGAACAAATAAAAATTTTTTCGGAGGAAACTATGGAAAAGATCAGGATGACTACGCCGCTCGTCGAGATGGACGGCGACGAAATGACCCGCATCATCTGGAAGATGATCAAGGACGAACTGTTAACACCGTTTATCGACCTCAGGACCGAATACTATGACCTCGGCCTTCCGAAGCGCGACGAGACCCGCGATCAGATCACCAAGGACGCGGGCAACGCGATCAAGAAGTACGGCGTCGGCGTCAAGTGCGCCACGATCACGCCGAACGCGCAGCGCATGACCGAGTACAACCTGCACGAGATGTGGAAGAGCCCGAACGGCACGATCCGCGCGATCCTCGACGGCACCGTGTTCCGCGCGCCGATCATCATTGACAGCATCAAGCCGGTCGTGAAGAACTGGGAGCTCCCGATCACCATCGCGCGTCATGCGTACGGCGATCTCTACAAGGGCACCGAGTACCGCGTTCCCGAAAAGGGCAAGGCGGAGCTGGTGTTCACGGGCGAAAACGGCGCGGAATTCCGCGAGACGGTCTATGATTTCGAGTGCCCGGGCGTCCTGCAGAGCATCTATAATAAGGACACCTCGATCGAGTCGTTCGCGCATTCGTGCTTCAAGTACGCTCTGAACACAAAGCAGGACCTCTGGTTCTCCGCAAAGGACACGATTTCGAAGAAGTACGATATGAACTTCCGCAACATCTTCCAGCGCATCTACGACGAGTGCTATAAGGAAGAGTTCGAAAAGCTCGGTCTCACCTACTTCTACACCTTGATCGACGACGCGGTCGCGCGCGTCATCCGCAGCAAGGGCGGCTTCATCTGGGCGCTCAAGAACTACGACGGCGACGTCATGAGCGACATGGTCTCCACCGCGTTCGGTTCCCTCGCCATGATGACCTCCGTGCTGTGCAGCCCGGACGGCAAGTTCGAGTACGAAGCGGCGCACGGCACCGTCACCCGCCACTACTACAAGTACCTCGCGGGCGAGGAAACCTCCACAAACCCGATGGCAACGATCTACGCGTGGAGCGGTGCGCTCCGCAAGCGCGGCGAAATGGACGGTCTCGACGATCTCGTCAACTTCGGCAACAAGCTCGAGGAAGCATGCGTCGAAACGCTGAATGACGGCATCATGACAAAGGACCTCGTGAACCTCGTCGAGGGGCAGAAGCCCACCGCAGTCAACACGATCGACTTCATCCGCGCGATCCGCGCACGCCTCGAAAAGAAGCTCGGCGCATGAAGATCGTAAAGGCAGCACAGGCAGGCACGGTCGAATCGAGCGACATCGTCGTGAAGATCGAGCCGAACGAAACCGGCGTCGAGATCGAGCTGACCTCGTCGGTCTTTCAGCAGTACGGAACGCAGATCGAAGCCGTGATCCGCGAAACGCTCAAAGAACTCGGCGTGGAGAACGCCCGCGTCGTCGCGGTCGACAAAGGCGCATTGGACTGCACGGTCCGCGCCCGCACGCAGGCGGCGGCGTTCCGCGCGGCGGACAGCACGGATTACCCGTGGAAATAACCAAATCAGAAAAGAGCGGATCCCTTCCTGTGAAGGGATCCGCTTCTGTGTATCTTACGGTGCAATAACGTATCTTGCGTTCCCGGCGGTTGCAAAGGGAAGCGGACGCGGCTACAATACGAATCGAACGACAGTTGATTTCTGCAAAAAGCTTGTACCGCAGTTTGCGGCGTGATACAATAAAACCAATCGCGGACACGCTTTTGCCGAAAACGCGCGGCGACCGGATCCCGGACGCGTCCGCATCAGATTTTCAAAGGAGATAAACGTCATGGATTTCGAAAAAGCCGCCGCGCTTCTTTTGTCCGTCAAAGCCAACATCGGCAAGGTCATCGTCGGAAAGGATGACGTTGTGGATCTGATGCTGACCGCCCTCTGCTGCGGAGGACACGTTCTTTTGGAGGACATGCCCGGCACAGGAAAGACCGTGCTCGCAAAAGCCCTCGCTCGCTCCGTTGCCGGCCAATTCCGCCGCGTCCAGTTTACGCCCGACCTGCTGCCGTCTGACGTGACGGGGCTCAATTACTACAATCAAAAGGCAGGCGAATTCGTTTTCCGACCGGGTCCTGTTTTCTGCAACATCCTGCTTGCCGATGAGATCAACCGCGCTACGCCGAGAACGCAGTCCAGTCTTTTGGAATGCATGGGTGAACGTCAGGTCACGCTCGACGGCGTTACGCGTACGCTCCCCGAACCCTTCCTTGTGATCGCCACGCAGAACCCGATCGAGACGGCCGGCACCTTTCCGCTGCCTGAAGCGCAGATGGACCGTTTCTTTATGATGCTGTCCATGGGGTTGCCCTCGCGTGGAGAGGAGATCGCCATCATGGAACGGTTCATGCGGGACGATCCGCTCGCCGAGCTCGAACCGGTCTGCACGCTTGACGATCTCAGAGAGTTGAAAGAGCTGAGCAAAACGGTCTTCGTTCATCCGTCGATCCTCGGCTATATCGCCGATCTTATTTCAGGGACCAGGAAAGAGGAAAATGCCGTTTCCGGTTCGAGCCCCCGCGGCACGCTCGCGATGCTCAACGCGTCGCGCGCATACGCAGTGCTGAACGGACGCGCTTTTGTCACGCCGGAAGACGTCAAGCTGCTTGCCGTGCCGGTGCTGTCCCACCGCATCGTGCGTGAATACGGCAGCATGGACCGCCGCAGCGGCGAAAACCTGATCCGAACGCTTTTGAATCAGATCCAGGTGCCCACCGAACGATTCGGCGCATGAAGACGACGCACGGCACAAGGAGGTGATCCCTTGCTGATCTTTTGGATCCTGATCGGATTCGGCTTGCTTGTCTTGCTGCAAAAAGGGATCTACTCAAGCTGTTGGGACAAAAACGTCAACGTCGCATTCCGGTTTTCGAAACGCGCGGTCACCGAGGGAGAGACTGCGGAGATCATCGAGCGCTGTGAGAACCGCAAGCGGCTTCCGCTGCCGGTCTTCGGGTACACCTATACGCTGGTCTGCAGCTATGCTTCCGTTACCAAATCACAGGAACAATCGGCCACCATGCAGCGCAGATTCGCGCTTGCGGGTCGGCGCGCCGTAACAAATCGCGCAAAGATCGCCGGTCTGTCCCGCGGCGTTTACAGCATGGACTTCGTGCGGGCGACCTCGACGGACCTCTTTCATCTGTCACGACTGGAATGGAACATCCCCTATTCTTCGTCCCGATTGGCGGTTTATCCCGCAAAGATCCCGGTGCAGAGATTCAGCTTTCCCGCGCGGCTGATTCTCGGCGCGGTGACGACCCGGCGAAAAGCGCAGGAAGACCCCTTTGCGCTGCGGTCGATCCGTCCCTACGAGATTTACGACAGTCCGAAGATCATCAACTGGAAGGCAAGCGCAAAGACCGGAGAATTAAAGGTCAACCAGTTTGAATACACCACCGACGAAGCGCTCGTTTTTCTGTTGGATATGGAAAACGGAAGCTTTGACGACCGAGAGGAGCTGATCCGCCTCGCGTCCTCTTTGAGTCTGTTCTTTCTGCGCCGCAGCGTCAGCGTTTCCCTGATGGCGAACTGCCGCGATTGCATCGTCGGCAGACCGATCCGCGTACCTGCAGGCACGGACGCCGCGCATCAGATCACCATGGATGAAAACCTTGCGCTGATCAAGCTGACGATCCCCATAACGGAACCGTTCTGTGATTTCCTGGCGGGGATTCCCGTTGAATCGCTGAAAGGCGCGCTGCCTGTGGTGCTTTCCGTTGATACGACCGGCGCCGTCCGCGAGATGTTCCGAAATACGCCCGGGATCCGGGACGGTTATTTTCTTTCCATACAAAAGGACGGCAGCGTCAAAGCGGAAAGCCGCCTGCGGCTTGACGTTCGGGACACGGCGGCAAAGGAGGTGCGGCTGTGAAAGAACTCAGAGAACTCGAACGCCGCATTCGCCTCTTGGAATGCCTCCATCTTGCACTGGTCACCCTTTGCATTTCCCTTATCATGACGATATTCGTCGGGGAGAAAAACGAGCCGGTGCGGCTTCTCATGGCAATCGGCGCAATCATTCCCGCGCAGATCATCCGGTTCATCTGCGACCGTGTAGAAAAACTGTTTCCGAAAGTAATACTGTCTCTTGCGGTCACCGGGGCGGCGATGGCTGCGACCTTTTGGAACAACTACTCGGGTTGTTATCTGGCCTGCTGCATCCCGATCCTGATCAGCGGGCTTTTGCTGCCGCGCCATAGGAACAGGCAGATCCTCATGATACCGACGCTGATCGCGCTGATCCCGAACTTTCTGATCTATGTCCTCGGCAAGGTTCTCCAAAAACCGATGCTCTGCAGCGTTTCTGCGGTTCTGGCAGCGCTGATCACCTTAAATTACTTCCTTTACATGAATCAGACGCGGCTGCTCGACAACATCGGTACGGCGGTGATCGCGCTGAAGGCCACGGTCTCTGTATCCGGTCTCATCCGCCAGAACCGGAAGGTTGTCGCGGGATTTTTGCTCGCAGCGATCCTGTTGATCGCGTCCGTTCCGATCCTCATAGGGATATTGGGGACGGAAAAGACAGTCGAGCCGCGTGAGGAAACGGTAAGCGTCGCGCTGCCGTCGCCGACGCCGACGCCCGAACCCGAAGGAATGAAGGATTACCGAAAGTCGGAGCAGGCGGAGCCGATCAACGCAGAGTTTCTGTTGTCGCTTCCGTATGCTCTGGCGTTCTTTATCATGCTGGGGTTCGCCGCCGGCTTCGTCGCGTTCATTTTTATGATAATCAGCTACATCATCGGGCGGAAAGACGGACCGCTGGACGTTGAGGACGGCATGACGATCGAGCGACTGAAACTGGAAGACGCATCAAACGGAAAGGAACGTCTTTCCGGCTACGAAAAAAAGATCCGCCGCGGCTATGAAAAGCTGATCAAGCACCGTGCGCACGAAAAGGCGAAGCTTGCAGTCATGACGCCGACGGAGCTGGAGAAGGCTGCCGACGTCTCCGGCGACGGCGCGGATACGATTCACGACGTTTACATACGTACGCGTTACAGCGGCGAACCCGCCACAAAGGAAGGCTACGCCGCCTTTAAGGAAGCCGTGCGCGCGCTCCCCGACGTTTCGAAAGACGAGCCGAAAGCATAAAAGCATAAAAAGAAGACGACGACCCTGCGTCGTCTTTTTCTGTTCCTTCTCAGTCGATCCTGAAGAGCTGGCGGTTGTCGAGCGCCCATTGCCGCTCGGAAAAGCCGTCCGGGCTGACGCCGTCCAGCGCCGCGTCCATTTCATACATCTTGCTGTCGAGAAGGTCGCAGATAGAAAGCACTTCCGCTTCCGGGAACATCGGCAGCCGCGGGCTTCCGAATTCCGGCTTGCCGTGGTGCGAGAGGATCATGTGTTCAAGAAGCATCGCGGTCTTCGGCTCGATCATCGTGATCTCCGCCGCGGCGGCGATCATCGCCATGCCCATGTTGATGTGACCAAGCAGCTGTCCCTCGTTCGTATACGCGCCTGCGATGCCGAGCGTGTCGGCGTCGAGCTCTTTGATCTTTCCGATGTCGTGCAGGATCGCGCCCGCAAACAAAAGGTCCTTGCGGAGCGAGGGATAGAGCGCCGCAATGCTTTTTGCAAGATGCAGCACCGCGCAGGTGTGGTGCAAGAGCCCCCCGCGCGTCGCGTGATGGAGCTTCACGCCCGCGGGATAGATCAGAAGCTGTTCGCGGTTCTCGCGCAGAAGGTACTGCACGATGCGCTTGAGATCCTCGTCGGAAAAGTCCGCCGCGGTGTTATAGAGCTCGTCGTACATCGCCTGCGGATCATAGGGCGCGGTCGGGATGATCCCGCCCATGTCCACGTTGTCCTCCGGCGTCGAAAGGCGGATCCGGTCGATCTTGAACTGCTCGGTGTCCTTCCACACCTGCACCGTGCCGCGCACCTTGACGATGTCGTTCACGTCGTAGCTGCCGTGCGTCACGCGCGAGTAGTTCCAAAGCTTTGCCACACACTCGCCGTCGGAGTCCGCAAGCACCATGTCAAGATATTCCGTTCCCTTGACGTCCGTGCGCACCGCGACGCTTTTCACAAGGCAAAAGCCCTCCGTCGTGCCGTACGCATCCCTGATCAATCGCATTTTTCCCATAGTCCGATCCTCCTGTTTTTACCAGTATAACAGACTTTTGCGAAAAATTCCACTATCCGTTGTACAAAAACGGATGAATATGATATACTGAACCGTCGAACAGACACGAAAGGAAACAATATGGAACGGCAGCGGTTTGAAGTGATCGTCATCGGCGCGGGACACGCGGGGCTGGAGGCAGCGCTCGCCTGTTCCCGTATGGGATTATCGACGCTTCTTCTGACGCTCAACCTCGACAGCATCGGCATGATGCCCTGCAACCCCGCCGTCGGCGGCACCGGTAAGGGACACCTCGTGCGCGAGGTCGACGCCATGGGCGGCGAGATGGGACTTGCCGCGGACGATACGCTGATCCAGATGCGCATGCTGAACACGAGCAAAGGTCCCGCGGTTCACTCGCTTCGCGCGCAGATGGACAAGCGACGCTATCACGAGCGTATGAAGCGCGCCGTGGAGCGGCAGCAAAACCTCACACTCGTGCAGGGCGAGGTCACGGAGATCCTGACCGAAAACGGGCGCGTGTCCGGCGTTGTCACCGACGAGGGCTTTTCCTACGCCTGCCGCGCGGTCGTGCTGTGTTCCGGCGTGTACCTGAAAAGCCGTATTCTCATCGGCGAATGGTCGCGTCTGAGCGGTCCCTGCGGCATGATGCGAAGCGAAGGTTTATCCGACACGCTCCGCGCGCTCGGCATCCCGCTGCAGCGGTTCAAGACCGGCACGCCCGCGCGCGTTCGCAAAAGCTCGCTCGACATCGATGAAATGGAGATCCAGCGCGGCGACGAACCGACGCCCGCGTTCTCCTTCTTAAACGGACGGCTGAACATTGTTCAGGATCCGTGTTATCTCACCTATACCAATCAGCAGACGCACGATATCATCCTCAAAAACCTCGACCGCTCGCCTATGTACGCGGGACGCATCCACGCGACCGGCACGCGTTACTGCCCGTCGATCGAGGACAAGATCGTGCGCTTCCCGGATCACGACCGCCACCAGATCTTCATCGAGCCGGAGGGCAGGACGACCGAGGAAATGTACGTGCAGGGCATGAGCACTTCCCTGCCCGCGGATGTGCAGGTCGACATGCTTCACACCATGCCGGGGCTCAGGCACTGCGAGGTCATGCGGCTCGGCTACGCGATCGAATATGACTGCCTCGTGCCGAACGTGCTGAACCTGCAGCTCATGGTCAAGGATATTCCCGGTTTGTTCACCGCGGGACAGGTGAACGGTTCGAGCGGCTACGAGGAAGCCGCGGCGCAGGGCTTTTACGCCGGCGTGAACGCCGCGCTGTACGTAAAGGACGAGGAGCCGTTCTTCCTCGGGCGGAGCGACGCCTATACCGGCGTGCTTGTCGACGACCTTGCCACCAAGGGTACGCCCGAGCCGTACCGCATGATGACGAGCCGCTGCGAATACCGGCTTCTGCTCCGGCAGGACAACGCAGACCTGCGGCTGACCGAGCGCGCAAGGCGGCTGGGACTCGTTTCGGACGAACGGTACGCCGTGCTGCAGCGAAAAAAAGAGGGCATCGCAAAGGCGATGGAGCGTCTCGGCACGCACGTGCCGCCGACCGACGCGCTTCGCGTGTATCTCGAATCGATCGGCGAAAGCGTCCCGGCGTCCGGCGTGAAACTCTTTGACCTTCTGAAACGTCCGAACGTGCGCTATACCGACCTGCTCGCGCTTTTTGACTGCCTTGAACCGCTCGATCCCGCGGTCGAGGAGCAGATCGACGTCATGGCGCATTACGACGGCTACATCGAAAAACAGACCGAACAGGTGCGCCGCTTCCGGGCAATGGAGGAGACGCCGCTGCCGAAGGATCTCGACTATATGACGCTCGACGGATTGCGGCTCGAAGCGCGGCAGAAGCTGAACGCGCAGCGGCCCGAAAACATCGGTCAGGCGTCGCGTATCTCCGGCGTGTCGCCCGCGGACGTCGGCGTGCTGCTTGTGTATCTCAAGAGAGGATCGAATCATGCGTGATCTGCTGAAACAAACCATTCCGAACCTCACCGAAGAAGCATGCGACAAATTTGTCGCATACTATGACCTGCTTATCGACTGGAATACGCGGATGAACCTGACCGCGATCACGGCGCCGGAGGAGGTCGTCAAAAAGCACTTCTATGATTCACTTGCGGCGCTGAAGTACCTTAGGGACGGCGAAAAGGTCGCGGACGTCGGCACCGGTGCGGGCTTTCCCGCGATCCCGCTGCTGATTATGAACCCGACACTTCAAATCACGCTCGTCGATTCGCTGCAAAAACGGCTGACGTTTCTCGAAGAAGTGCTGAAAACGCTGGGCTTATCGGCGAAGATCGTCCATGCGCGTGCGGAGGACTTCGGCAGAGACCCGAAGTATCGCGGCGCGTTCGACGCTACGGTTTCCCGCGCGGTCGCTTCATTGCCGGTGCTTCTGGAGCTCACGGTCCCGCTGCTTCGCGTCGGCGGCAAGGCGTATTGCTATAAGGGCGACGTTTCTGAGGAGCTTTCGACAGCAAAATCAGCGCTGCACCTTCTGCACGCAAGCGCCGAAGCCGTCCCGCTGGAATCGGACTACGGTGCGCGTACACTGGTGATATGCACCAAAAACGCACCAACTCCGTCGACCTACCCGCGCAAGGCGGGCATGCCCGCAAAGAAGCCGCTTTGACGGGTCAGAGCGGCAGTGGTGTTTGCGCTTCGCGCAAATG
>CAMYWS010000031.1 GCA_947302865.1 uncultured Clostridia bacterium | reverse complement strand
CGGCGGCGCGCTGATCCGCTTCTTAAGCGGCGAGGAGCTGCCCGTCGTGAAAGCGCTGCGGCACGGCTCGCAGCTTGTCGAACGGCGGGAGACGGTATGAAACTGCGATTCGGATACGGCGCCGGCTTTCAGGAAGTCGACGTACCGGACAAAAACCTGATCGGTGAACTGCACGCCAACGACATCCCCGTGGGACTGACCGGCGAGGCGGAGGTCGAACGCGCGCTGAAAGAACCGATCGGCTCGCCGCTGCTTCGGGACATCGTGCGTCCCGGCGAGAAGATCGCGATCGTTACGAGCGACGTCACCCGCCCGATGCCGACGTATCGGGTCATGCCCGCGCTTCTGGACGAGCTGTATGCGGGCGGCGTCCGCAGGGAAGACGTCACGCTCGTTTTCGCGCTCGGAAGCCACAGAACGCAGACCGACGACGAAAAGCGCCGGCTTGCGGGGGAACGCGCATGGAACGAGATCCGATGCGTGGACAGCGATCCGAACGACTGCGTTTCCTTCGGCACGACCTTGCGCGGCACGCCCGTGGACATCACACGCGTCGTGGCGGAAGCGGATCGCCGCATCTGTCTCGGCAACATCGAATATCACTATTTCGCCGGTTATTCCGGCGGCGCGAAGGCGATCATGCCCGGCGTTTCGACGCGCGCGGCGATCCAGGCAAACCACAGCCGCATGGTGCAGCCGGAATGCTGCGCAGGCACGCTGGAGACGAACCCGCTTCGCATGGACATCGAGGAAGCGGCGGCCATGGTCGGCGTCGATTTCATTCTGAACGTCGTGCTGAGTGAGCACAAGGAGATTCTCAAAGCCGTCGCGGGCGACGTGACGCAGGCGCATCGCGCCGGCTGCCGGTTTCTGGACCGGCTCTACCGCAAGGAGCTCAAAGAAGCGGCGGACATCGTGCTCGTTTCGCAGGGCGGCGCGCCGAAGGACCTGAATCTCTATCAGACGCAGAAGGCGCTCGACAACGCAAAGCACGCGGTGAAGCCCGGCGGCGTGATCATTCTGATCGGCTCATGCAAAGAAGGGCTCGGCGAAAAGACCTTCGAAGAATGGATGACGACCGCGCCGACTGCACATTCCCTGATCGAACGGATCGAGCGTGAATTCAAGCTCGGCGGTCACAAAGCGGCGGCGATCGCCATGGTGCTCGAAAATGCGGAGGTCGATCTCGTTTCGGAGCTCGACGACGACTTCGTGCGTTCGATCTTCCTGGAACCGTACAGCAGCGCACAGGCCGCGCTCGATCACGCGTTTGCAAAGCTCGGACCGGATGCAAAAGTGCTTGCTATGCCTTACGGCGGCTCTACGCTGCCGACCGTAGTACAATAGGTTTATGATGAAAGGAGTCAACAGTATGGCAATGTTTGACGCAGAAAAAGTTAAGCTCGGTATTGCGCCGATCGGCTGGTGCAACGACGATATGCCGGAACTCGGCGCGGAAAACACGTTCCGCCAGACCGTCAGCGAAATGGCGCTGGCAGGGTTTACGGGATGCGAGATCGGCAACAAGTATCCGAAGGACCCGAAGGAGCTCAAGTGGGAACTGGATCTTCGCGGCATGCGCATCGCAAGCCGCTGGTTCTCGTCCTTCCTGCTCACGAAGCCGCTCGAGGAGAATATTGCGGACTTTGAAAAAGAACTCGACTTCCTCGCCGCCGTCGGCGCCGACCGGATCAACGTTTCCGAACAGAGCTGGTCGATCCAGGGACAGGTCGATACGCCGATCCTCACCGGAAACCACAAGCCCGTCATGAACGACGCGGGCTGGGACCTCTTCACGAGCGGGCTTGACACGCTCGGCAAGATCGCCGTCGAACGCGGCTTCAAGCTGTGCTTCCATCATCACATGGGCACGGTCGTGCAGACCGCGGAGGAGACCGACCGCATGATGGCAAACACCGATCCGCGCTACGTCTTCCTGTGCTACGACACCGGCCATTTCACCTTCGCGGGCGAGGATCCGCTCGCCATGCTCAAAAAGTACGTCGACCGCATCGGGCACGTGCATCTCAAGGATATGCGGCTGCCGGTCGTGGAGCAGGCAAGGGAGAACAACTGGAGCTTTCTGACCGCGGTGCGAAACGGCGCGTTCACCGTGCCGGGCGACGGCAACGTCGATTTCGACCCGGTGTTCAAAGTGCTCTCCGACGCGCATTACGAGGGATGGCTTTTGGTCGAAGCGGAGCAGGATCCCGCAAAGGCGAATCCCTTGGAGTACGCGATCAAGGGCCGCCGCTATATCCGGGAGCATACGGGACTGTAAGGAGCGCTTATGTATTTCAAAAAAGAACCGAAACGCGGCTATAACGCATACATCGACACAAGCGCAGATGACCTCGGCATGCTGATGGATATCGGTCTGCTTGTTCTGGAACCCGGCGACACGTATGTGATCGAGGAGCCGGAAAAGGAAACCGCCGTCCTGCTGTTCGAAGGCGCTGTCACGCTGAAATGGGCGGGAAACGCCGTCGAGGCCGACCGTCCCGACTGTTTTCATCACGAGGGGTATTGCCTGCTGTGCCCGCGCAGGGTGCGCATTGAGGTCGAAGCGCGCGCCCATGCCGAGCTGTTCATACAGCAGACGACAAACGATCGCGACTATACGCCGGTCCTCTACACGCCCGAAACGGTGCAGGTACAGCACGCCGGCGCGAACGGCGAACTGATGGGCGCGATGCGCCGCGAGATCAAGACGTTCTTCGATTATGACAACGCGCCGTTCTCGAACATGGTGCTCGGCGAGGTGCTGAACTTCCCCGGACGCTGGTCCAGCTATCCGCCGCACCACCATCCGCAGCCGGAGGTCTATTTCTACCGCTTCGATCATCCGCAGGGCTTCGGCGCGGGATTCAGTAACGGCGAGATCTACAAAACCGAACACAACGGCATGGCGACGATCGATCACGGATTTCACTCGCAGGTCGCCGCGCCGGGCTATGCCATGTGCTACGCATGGGCGATCCGGCATCTTGACGGCGACCCGTGGAAAAAGACGCGCATCGACGATCCGGAGCACGGCTGGCTCTGGAAACCCGACGCAAACGAGCATATTTTTCAGGGCTGAAGCCCCGATCATACAGGAGGAAATACTATGAAAACCGTTCGCTTAACGATGGCGCAGGCGCTGGTCCGGTTCCTCGAAAACCAGTATATCGCGTATGACGGCAAGGAACATCCGTTCGTAGAAGGTGTGATCATGCTGCCGGGACACGGCAACGTGGTGGGCCTCGGACAGGCGCTCCGTCAGGAAGCGCACCGCCTGCACGTATGGCAGGGCAAAAACGAGCAGGGCATGGCGCACACCGCAGTCGCCTTTGCCAAGCAGATGAAGCGAAAAAAGATCATCGCGGTGACCTCGTCCGTCGGTCCCGGCGCCGCCAACATGGTGACTGCCGCCGCCACGGCGACCGCCAACAATATCCCGGTGCTGGTCCTGCCCGGCGACGTGTACGCCTGCCGTCAGCCCGATCCCGTTCTGCAGCAGATCGAGCAGGTCAACGATCTTTCCATCTCCACCAACGACGCGTTCCGCGCGGTCTGCCGCTACTGGGACCGCATCGTGCGTCCCGAACAGCTGATGAGCGCGATGATCTCCGCGTTCCGCGTGCTGACCGATCCCGCGAACACCGGCGCGGTCTGCATCGCGATCCCGCAGGACGTCGAGGGCGAAGCGTACGATTATCCCGAAAGCTTCTTTGCGAAGCGCGTCTGGCGTCTTGCGCGGCGGCAGCCCGATCCGGAGGCGATCGCGGAAGCCGTGGCGGTCATCAAAGCCGCGAAGAAGCCGCTTTTGATCTGCGGCGGCGGCGTGCGGTACAGTGAAGCGCACGCGGAGTTCAGAGCGTTTGCGGAAGCGACCGGCATCCCGTTCGGCGAGACGCAGGCAGGCAAGAGCGCGATCGAGTACGATCATCCGCTGAACCTCGGCGGCATCGGCGTGACCGGCTGCTCCGCGGCGAACGAGATCGCGAAGGAAGCGGACGTCGTCATCGGCGTCGGCACACGCTATACCGACTTCACGACCGCGTCGAAGTGGCTGTTCCGCGATGACGCGAAGTTTGTCAACATCAATGTGTCCGAGTTCCAGGCGTACAAACTGGACGCCGTGCCCGTGATTGCCGACGCGAAACGCGCGCTGCCCGTGCTGCTCGAAGCGCTCGACGGATACAAAGCGCCGTATACGACCGAGGTCAGGGATGCGCGCGACCGGTGGTTCAAGGAACTCGACCGGCTCATGCATACCGCATACGGTCCGGGCTACGTCCCGGAGGTCAACGACGCGAACGCGAAGAGCGCGGACAGATTTGCAGAGGATATGGACGCGGAACTTACCCAGACGGCGGTGCTCGGAGCGATCAACTTCACGATCGATCCCGGCGACGTCGCGATCGGCTCGTCCGGCTCCCTGCCCGGCGACATGCAGCGCATGTGGTGCGCGCGCGGCGTCGACACCTACAACATGGAATACGGCTATTCCTGCATGGGCTATGAGGTCTCCGGCGCGCTCGGCGTGAAGTATGCGATCGGCGACAGGGACGTCTATGCGATGGTCGGCGACGGCAGCTTCATCATGCTCCATTCCGAACTGCTCACCGCCGTGCAGGAGCATAAGAAGATCAACGTCTGCGTGTTCAATAACGCAAGCTTCGGCTGCATCAACAATCTCCAGGTCGGGCACGGCAACGACACGCTCTGCACCGAGCTCCGGTTCCGCGGCGAGGACGGCGCGCATTCCGGAAAATTCATCCCGGTCGACTTTGCGAAGATCGCCGAAGGCTACGGCTGCAAGGCGTTCACGATCCATACGATCGACGAGATGAAGGCAGCGATCAGAGAAGCCAAAAAGATCGAAGGCGTCCCGGTCGTGTTCGACATCCGCGTGCTGCCCAAGTCCATGACCGAGGGCTACGGCTCGTGGTGGCGCGTGGGAGACACCGAGGTCTCGGAAAACCCGAGAAATCTCGCTGCCTACGAGGATCATCTCGCGCACGTCAAGGACGCAAGAAAGTATTGATCGATCACTCCAAAGGACTGTCCGCACGCCGGGCAGTCCTTTTTTGATTCTAAACGGTACAGACGGGATATCATGGGGGCTTCTTTGTGATCAGTACCGGATACAAAGCGGTCATAACCCTTTTTTTAAGGCATATTTCATAAATACTGGGGGCTTTTACGTTTGGTTCGATGAGAGCCGAGTCGAAGGTGAATACTAGCACGGCTGATCGCGGATGCCGAACGATACCGAACCGAAAGAACGCAAAAAGATCGCGATTCGGTATTCAAATCATGAATACTTCAATATTTCGCCGGTTCATTGCATCGATATTGTTGCGCACCGCCACTTTGCAGCATTTGCCGCATGAAAGGCACCGATCTTACAAAAGCAGGCGGAGAAGTTCTCTTTTTGTTGAAAATGTCAAAGGAAAGACTGGCGGATATGATTGCATAATAAACCGAAAAACGATCGGTATATCGCTAGTTTTTCCATACGACGCCTTGCATTCGGAAGATTCATATGATAAACTAATTATGTCATATGACCATATTGTAACAGAGCATTGGGAGGATTGCACGTTAGCCGATTCGGGGGAAGAGTGTTCACTTCTCTTATATGCGTTTCTCTCAAGGCCGAAAGCGTGATTGTGTGGCAGCAGATGAGCCGTCGTTAAAGGCAACTTCTGGCCACTCTTTTTATATGGATATCAACTGAAACCGCAGGGAAAAGCGTAGAGGCCATTTAAGACACAAACAGATCTGTTTCGGAGAATGAAAGAGGAGGGGACAAAATGATTTTCCAATTAACAGCAGCATGCGGATGCAACATCGGGCGTGTCCGTTCGAACAACGAGGATAATTTTTACTTTGACGGGAAATCACTGCCCGAGCAAAACGCAGGATTGAGCGGCTGCATCACCAAAAAGGTGTATTTGGAAAACGAGGTTTTGCTGGCTGTATTCGACGGAATGGGCGGAGAAGAATATGGAGAAGCAGCATCTTTTGCGGCAGCGGAGATCATGCGGCGTAATTCGGATCTCTGTAAACGATATACGGTCGGGTCGAGAGCTTTTTTGAATCAACTTTGCGAAGAAATGAATCGTGCAGTCTGTGACAGGCAAAAGGAATTGTACGTGAGCCGAATGGGCACAACGGCGGCAATACTTCTGTTCGTTCCGGACGAGGTGTACGCCTGCAACCTTGGTGATAGCCGTATATACCGGCTTCGCGACAATGAACTGTCACAGATCTCGGTTGATGATTTGGAGCGTATTCCGGAGGGCGTTCACCGGAAAGCCGGGCTGACGCAGTTTCTCGGCGTGCCGGTGGATGAGCTTTCATTGGATCCGCACATCATAAAATGCGAGCTAAAACACGGAGATACCTACCTGATTTGCAGCGATGGATTGACCGATATGCTTTCCAATTTGGAAATATGTACTATTTTACTGCAACATGTCAGTATCAAGAAAAGCGTTGAGCACCTGATCGCACAGGCATTACAAAACGGCGGACGCGATAATACAACGGTAATCGTGATTCGGATCGATTAAGGAGGAACGGCATGAGCGGAGACGTGCGGGGCTGCATTCCCGGGTGGAGGATCGTTCGCGAAATCGGCAAGGGCAGTTTCGGAACGGTCTATGAAATCGAAAAGGAAGGAGACTTCGGCAGCGGGGTGCGGTCTGCGCTGAAGGTGATTTCCATACCGGAATCGCAGTCGGAAATTGCGTATCTCCGCAATGAGGGCTACGATGAAAGCAGCATGACGGAGCTGTTCAAAAGCCGTGTTGAGGATATCGCGTCCGAATTCCGGCTGATGAACAAGCTGAAAGGCAGCAGCAACGTCGTCAGTTTTGAGGACTTTCTGATCATACAGCATGACGATGATCCGGGATACGACGTTATGATCCGGATGGAGCTTCTGACGTCGCTGCCGGATCACGTCCGTATGCATTTTGAAAAGGAACCGATCACGGACGCGATCGTCTGTCGGGTCGGCGTCGATATCTGCAGCGCTCTGGAACTTTGCTGTGAGCGCGGCATTATTCATCGCGATATCAAACCGCAAAATGTATTTGTCAATGCTTACGGCGTCTATAAACTTGGCGACTTCGGCATTGCAAAGGTCTCGGATCACACGACAAAAGCGACGAAGACGGGAACGTTCGGGTATATGGCACCGGAAGTGTATCTTTCAAGGCCCTATAACGCGTCGGTCGATATCTATTCGCTCGGTCTTGTGATGTACTGGATGCTGAACGAGCGCAGAGGACCGTTCCTTCCACTGCCGCCCGCCGTTCCGAAACCCAGTCAGAATGCAGAGGCGTTGGATCGCCGCATGTCGGGCGATCCGCTGCCCGCGCCGAAGCACGGCAGCGAAGCGCTGAAGCGCATCGTTTTGAAGGCGTGCGCGTTTGATCCGAAGGATCGGTATGCAAGTCCGACGGAGATGAAGCGCGATCTGGAACGTCTGGTCGTTGAGACAGACGTCGAAAAACCGTATGCGGAAACGAAGCAGGCAAGCACTCTGTTCGCAGCGGATGAAAGTGAAAAGACCTTCGGGGTCTTCGGCAGCAAGTCCGCGACGCCGGAAGAACCGTCGGTCGAAGACGACGAAAAGACCTTCGGAGCGTTCGGTGGCAGACCGACGCCTCCGAAAGAAACGCCTGTCCCGGAATCGCCGAAGAAGCCGGAACCGATCCGTATGGAAGCGGCGGCGGGCACAGAGAAAAAAGCAGCCGTCCCGGTCGAAGAAGCCGAAAAGACGTTCGGCGTAATCCGCGGGAAACCGTCGGCGCCGGAAGAGCCGCCGGTCGCGGATGACGAGAAGACCTTCGGCGTATTCGGCGCACGTCAGCCGAAGGAGCCGGAGCCCGTACCGGAAGACGACGAAGCGACCGTCTCCGTGAAGGAACCGGCGTCGGCAAAACCCGCGGAAAAGCCGGTCGAGCCGAAGAAAGAGATAAAACCGGTCAGACTGGAACCGGAACAGAAGGAAAAACCGGTCGAAACGGAGAACCGGAAGAAAAATAGCAAGCTGCCGGTCATCCTGTCGATCGCGGCGGCAGTGGTGATCGCCACGGTCGTGCTGATCGTCGTGCTCGCGGGAAAGGGCAAAAAAACCTCGCAGGTCGCGGAGCAGCCGACGACCGAACCCGTCGTGACCGTTGCATCGACGCCCGAACCCGTCGTGACCGTTGCATCGACGCCCGAACCGACGCCGACGCCGACGCTTACCCCGACGCCGACGCTTACCCCGACGCCGACGCCGTCGCTTTCACCTTTGACCCTAGCCAGCCGGAAAACCATTGCAGCAGGCACGTGGCATACGGTAGCCCAGAAAGAGAGCGGAGCCGTAGTGGCGATCGGATACAATGGTGACGGTCAGTGCAACGTCTCCGGCTGGAAGGATATTGTAGCTGTCGCAGCAGGAAACCGACATACCGTCGGTCTTAGAGCAGATGGCACCGTGATGGCCGCGGGAGACAACGGATCCGGCCAGTGCAACGTTTCCGGCTGGATGGATATCGTGGCCATTGCAGCCGGAGGTTGGAATACTGTAGGCCTGAGATCGGATGGGACCGTTGTGGCGATCGGATACAATGATGACGGGCAGTGTAACATTTCCGACTGGAAGGACATCGTAGCGGTGTCGGCCGGTATGCATCATACCGTGGGGCTGAGATCGGACGGGACCGTTGTGGCGGCTGGGAGCAACGAATACAGGCAGTGTAACGTTTCCGACTGGAAGGACATCGTGGCCGTGGCCGCAGGGGCTTATCACACCGTGGGTCTGAAAGCGGACGGGACCACAGTAGCATGCGGATGGAATACATACGGTCAATGCAACGTCTCCGGCTGGAAGAACATCGTGACCGTGACCGCAGGGGATTATCATACTGTTGGTCTGAAAGCGGATGGCACCGTGGTGACAGTTGGACAAAATGATCTTGGACAGCGAGACGTTTTCGCATGGAAAACCATCCGTTTGCCCAAGGCATATCCCATTGCGGGATATCAACCTGTGAAAGCCCTGACTTCCACAGAAAGCGCCTCCTCCTCATCGGCCATGGGATCAATGGTGTCCTTTACTGACGCCTCCTTTGAGCAGGCTTTCCGAAGCAGATATGACTGTTCTGGACCCATATATGCGCAGGATATCCTGTCTATCCGTTTCCTTGATTTATCGAATAATAAATTATCCGATATTTCGGATGTTGTAAAGTTTGAGAATCTTACTTCGTTGACATTAAATAGTAATAGCATTGTCGATTTAACTCCGCTGAAAAGCTTGACTAATCTTACTTCGTTGACATTAAATAGTAATAGCATTGTCGATTTAACTCCGCTGAAAAGCTTGACTAATCTTACTTCGTTGACATTAAATAGTAATAGCATTGTCGATTTAACTCCGCTGA
>CAMYWS010000030.1 GCA_947302865.1 uncultured Clostridia bacterium | reverse complement strand
TCAGGAATGAAAACCGAAGCATTGAGCAAACACTGGAAATGGTAGAAAAGGCCTTGGGTTTGCAGGTAGTACAATCAAAATCCAGTTGAAACGGTCGTTCTGCTGTCATGAAAATGAGACAGATGCGCTGTAATGCGAGGCATATCGAGACCGTATGACAAAGTAACGATAACCGGAGGATTCAATATGAGCTTTGATCCGAAAACAAACAAGTTTCCGTATCCGACGGAAACGGACAAACATTATCTCTGTGTACATATGGACCGGGGGATCGTGTTCGACACGGAATATCCTTACATCGATCGTTCCGCATCGTTCCGGTTCAAGCAGAACATCGTTCGTCTTCTGCTGCATATCCTTGTATTTCCGCTTTGCAGGATCCGTCTCGGGCTGAGGATCGAAGGACAGGAAAACCTGAAAAAGCATAAGGCGGTCCTCGAAAACGGCGTGGTGTCCATCGCGAACCACGTGCATATGTGGGATTATATCGCCGTGATGCGGGCGATCCGACCGTTCCGGTCCAATCTGCTTTCATGGGCGCCGAACATCAACGGAGAAAACGGCACGCTGATCCGCATGGTGGGAGGGATCCCGATCCCGGAATCGAATATCGCCGCAACGAAAACCTATCTGAAAGCTGTCCGCGATCTGCTGCAGAACGAACACGGATGGCTGCACATCTATCCCGAAGGCAGCATGTGGGAGTATTATGCGCCGATCCGTCCGTTCAAGCGCGGCGCGGCGCATATCGCCTGTGACAGCGACAAGCCGATCCTGCCGCTCGGATTCTCGTACCGGGAGCCCGGCTGGATCCGGAAGAAGCTCTTTCATCAGATCGCGAAGTTTACGGTACGCGTCGGCGAACCGGTATTTCCGGACAGCACGCTGAATCCGAAAGATCGCGAACGGGATCTGAACGAACGCTGCCACGACGCCGTATGCCGGCTTGCCGGGATCGATCCGAAGGATAACCTGTATCCGCGGATATTTGACAATTCACGCCGCATCGATTACTATACGGATACATACGGTGTCGGTTACAAGGGATCTCATTGAGGAGGATACGAGTGTGAAACAAGTCGAACGGATCGCAATCATGGAGCAATATCTGGATGAATCGGCGGAGGTGATTAAGGCACTTTCGCAAGCGATGGAACGCTACGAGGCGATCCAGCCGTCGCTCAGAAAGCTGTCCGATTATTACGGCAGCACGCGCTGGATGAAGGATTACGAAGACGACGAAGCGGGTAAGCTTCCGAAAGACCTGAAGCGCGGCGTACTTTCCGAGGATGCCGTGTACGATCTTCTGACCGAACATCACGAGCTGATGCTGCGCATGTCGCGTTCGGTCACAAAGTCAATCGACAGCAAACTGCTTTGAGGAACAGACATGAAAACCATTGAAACAACGCGTCTGATCCTTCGCGCATGGACGCCGGAAGACGCGCCCGATCTGTTTGAATATGCCAGATCGCCGCTCGTCGGTCCCGCTGCCGGTTGGAAACCGCATGAAACCATTGAAGAAACGCGCGAATACCTGACATTTGCAATCGAACAGGATGAAACCTGGGCGATCGTATGGAAAGAAACCAGGCGAGTGATCGGTTCCGTCGGACTGCACAAAACGAATGTAAAAACGGCGCGCGAGCTCGGTTACGTACTGCATCCCGATTTCTGGGATCGCGGCATCATGACCGAAGCGGCGGAAGCAGCTGTTGATTTCGGCTTTTCAGAACTGGATCTTTGCGCGATACATGTATTCCATAACGTCATAAACCGACGTTCAAGACGCGTGATTCAAAAATGCGGATTCCGTTACGACGGCGCACTGAGGCGCTTTGCGAACAATTATGACGGAACGCCGAAGGACGTCTGCGCGTATTCCATGACGCGGGAGGAATGGGAGAGGGGAACGGAGGCGGATCGATTCTGCAGCTTTGTGCAGAACCGCGCGTGCGAGTATTTCCCGTGCCACAAAACGAACGATCCCGAACATTTCAACTGCCTGTTCTGCTATTGCCCGCTGTATCGGATGAAGGACTGCGGCGGCAATCCGTCGTATCTTGCAAACGGGATAAAGGACTGCAGCGGCTGCACCGTTCCGCATTTTCATTACGATCGGATCCTCAATAAGCTGACGGAGCGGACGGAAGCATGATCCCCGCATTGATCGTCATCGGAATCCTCCTCCTTGCATATGCTGCGTTTTTCCTTGAAAACCGTCGATTCGTTGTGTGCCGTGAAACGATCCGGCTCGCGAAGGTAAACGAACCGTTTGTCGTCATACAGGTCAGCGATCTGCATGACCGCCGATTCGGAAAGGAACAGGAAAAGCTGCTGAACGCGATCCGCGATGCGCGGCCGGACCTGATCCTGATCACGGGCGATCTGTTCAACCGGCACAGAAAGAGCGCGTGCGAAAACGCGTTCACGTTCATCCGCGGTGCCGTCGGGATCGCTCCCGTATACTTTGCGGAGGGGAATCACGAGTGTTCGCTCGGCGAGACGGGGGAACGCTATATCGAAACGATCCGCAGCATGGGCGTACACGTTCTGCGTAACGAATATGCGGACATGGGATCGGTCCGTATCGTCGGGCTCAGGCAGTATGCACCGCCGCAGCAGCTTTCTGCGCTGACGGATGCTGCGCGATTGAATCTCGTCCTTGCGCACCGTCCGGAATTGTATCCGATCTATGCAGATGCCGGCGCTGACATCGTGCTGTCCGGACATGCGCACGGCGGGCAGATTCGGTTGTTCGGACGCGGCGTCTATGCGCCGCAGCAAGGTATATTACCGCGTTTCGACGCGGGTCAATACGGGATCGGCAGATCGATCCTGTACGTTTCCCGCGGGCTTGGAAATACCATTCCGTTTCCGCGCGTATTCAATACGCCGGAATTGAACGTACTTACATTCACACCGATCACAGAGAAGGAGCATTCAAATGTTTGTTGACGCTGTTGAGCAATTGAGAAATACGATCCGTCCGATGCATATCATTCGCAGACGGTTCGGAGACAACGCTGTTCTGCCGGATATTGCGACGCTGTTTTTTGTGAACGAGTTCGGTTACGCGATCACGTCCAAGCGCGTATCCTCCATTCTGAAAGCATCCGCCAACACGGAACAGATGTACCGGATGTACCTGCAGAAGCGGTCCGAACTTCCGCATGACGAAGGATACCGGTTCGCCCTGAAACGGCTTGAAAAGGATATGAAGCTTACGACGGATACTCCTGTGCAGATCCGGTATGCGTTTATGGGCTGCGCCAAAGGCAACGTTCGCATCGAATGTATTCCGCATCCGAAGTACGATCTTGCGCTGCTGCATTTTACAAGCGAGGAGGAATACCTGTATCACGGGCACGTAACCTTTGCCGCGAACCCGCCCAGGCAGGGACAGACCGTATGCCGTCTCGGATTCGCGATGCCGGAATTCCGCAATTATCGTTTTAACGCCGAAAGCGATACGATCGAATTTGCGGACGTCGGCAAAGGCGCGTCCTCACTGTTTACACTTGACGGGACGGTTACGAGATTTCTGTCTGACGGCGAACGCGCCTTTGCCGTCGAAACGACAAATGCAGGTCCTGTCGGAATGAACGGCGCACCGCTGTTTGACGCGGAAGGGCGCGTGATCGGTATGCAGTCGGGAATGGGGGTCATGCTGCTCGGCGCCGATATCAAAATGGAATCGCCGAATCATGAGCCGTACGTTGACCACGGGGCGATACATCTTGCGGTCAATACGCATCTTGACGTGATCAAGGATTTTCTGCACGCGCAGAACGTTTTGTTCTACGAAGCTTAAATCAAAGCAAAACCGCCCGCTGTTACACGGGCGGTTTTCCTATAAATCTTTATCCTTCGATGATCTTTTTGGAAGAGCTTGCGCCGATGCGGGTTGCGCCCGCTTCGATCATGGCTTCCGCATCTGCTTTGGTACGTACGCCGCCGCTTGCTTTGACGCCCATTTCGGGACCCACCGTTTCACGCATCAGACGAATGTCCTCGACCTTCGCGCCGCCGGTGGAGAATCCGGTGCTCGTCTTGACAAAGTCCGCGCCGGCCTGCTTTGCAAGCCTGCACGCAATGACTTTCTGCTCGTCGGTGAGAAGGCAGGTCTCGATAATGACTTTCACGAGCGCCTTACCCGCCGCAGCGTCGACGACTGCCTTGATATCCTCATATACAGCATCGAGCTCCGCGCCGCGCAGCGCGCCGACGTTGATGACCATATCGACTTCCTTTGCGCCGTCGCGGATCGCCGCTGCCGTTTCAAACGCTTTGACTTCGGGAAGCGTCGCGCCCAGAGGAAACCCGATGACGCAGCAGGGTTTGATGTCCGTACCCTTGAGCTGTTCGGCGACAAATCCGATCCAGAACGGATTGACGCAGACGCTTGCGGTATTGTAGTGCTTCGCTTCTTCACAAACGCGAAGGATATCCTCGCGCGTTGATTCGGGTTTCAGGAGCGTGTGGTCGATATACTTTGCAAGTTCCATATTGATACCTCCGTAAGATTATTCCGAAATGGGATAGCGGATCATATTGTCGTCGCCTTCCCATAGCCGTTCGATGTTGTAATACGCGCGTTCCTCGGGATGGAACAAATGCACAAGCGCAAAGCCAAAGTCCAGCACGATCCACCGCGCGTCCTCATAACCTTCCTTGCGTCTGATTTCAAGACCGAGATCCTCAGCTGTTTCCTCAAGATCGTCGCAAAGCGCGCGCACGTGTGTGACAGACGTTCCGCTTGCAACGACGAACCAGTCCGCTATGATCGTCTTGTCGCCGATGTGCAGCGCAAGGATATCGATCGCCTTTTTGTCGTATAATACTTTGCAGATCGCAAGTGCGTCAGATTCTCCGAATCGTTCCATTTTACCTCCTGTGTCGTTTAATGCCCGCAGGGTAGCGGGATGTATCGGATTGTTTCTCTCTTTAATATACCAAATACTGCGCAATAAAGCAAGACGCATCATTTCATCCAGCGTCTTAGCGTTCCGGATCCGGTCGACGCCCTCATAGGATCTTGACGGTTCTATCATATCTGCAAGATAGATGATCTTATCCAGCGTTGTCATCCCGGCGTCACCCGTCGTATGCAGACGGATCGCACGGAGGATCTCGGGATCGGTAACGCCGTATGCGGTTTTTGCGTAGTCAGCGCCGGCGGCAGCGTGCAGGATCGGAAGCATGGGCGGCTCGGTATCCGCATAGGAAAGCAGCGTTTGTTCCGGAAGATACTTTGCGCAGTCGTGGAGAAGCGCGGCGATCCGCGCTTTCGATGCGTCCGCGCCGAATCGTTCCGCAAGCGCGATTGCCGTTTCAAGTACGTATGCCGTATGTTCCATCCGCTGCGGTTTCAGCTCTTTTTCAAGACGGTCATAATACGCCCGGATCTCCGCGGGTTGATAACAGCCGTGCAGATAGATATAATGCGCGGCCTTTTCCGGAATCATTCCCGTGATCGGCAAAGCGTCATGAATGCGGTTCCGGACGATTGTGGAGGACAGGGAAGAGACTTCTTCAAGAAGGACCACTTCCGTTCCGTACGCCTGTTTCAGCAGCGCGGCCGTTTCTGCTTCACCGCCGCTTTGTCCGCCTCTGACGGTACATACCAGTACGGCGAGCTTTGAGATCTCGTCCGGCAAGCGCCAGCTCATAAAGGAATTAAGCATGTCGGATCCCATAAAGAAATACAGCTCGCTGTCAGGGAAATGCTGCTTCAGTTCGCGCAGCGTATCGACGCTGTAGCTTTTTCCTTCCCGTTCAAGCTCCATAGTTTCGACCTGAAACCGCGTGTCCTCCGACAAGGCAAGCCGCAGGATTTCAAGCCGCTCCGCATCGTTCGCGCCTTCGGCAAGCGTTTTATGCGGCGGAATGCGATCGATCACAAACAGCACCCGGTCGATTCCGAGTGCTTTCGCAGCATGCTTCGCAAGCATCAGGTGTCCGTTGTGGACGGGGTGGAACGTACCACCGAAAACGCCGATCTTTTTTATAACCATATTATAATTATAGAATAGATCGGTGTTGTTTGGCAACACTCATTTTATGAGATCAAAGGAAAAAACCGCAAATTGCATCAGAAAACTGTTTCGGATCGCAGATACGATGTTGTTTTCGTTTCTGCTCATGCTTTTGATCCTTCCTTATATGAGGCTTGCGGCTCATAAATGGATCTTGATCCCGGTTTTTTTGTTAATTACAGTGATCGTGTGTTTATTCAGAACGCGATACCGATCAATAAACAGCCGGAAGAAATCGTATCAGAATAAGGAACAGCAGCAGATCGAACATATTCTCCTGCAGAGCGACGAAGCGCTGTCGGAACGATTCGGCAAACAGCGCTTCATACTCATCCGAAAGGAATACCCGGATCGGTTCGATGTCATGGAAGCGATCCGAAAGCAGGCGGATGCGATCGGGCTTTTTTCGGATGACCCCGCGCTGATGCAGCCGATCATGTCATACAGCCCGCAAACAGCGGTATATCTTCGTAAAGATCTTATCTGCGCATACAGCGGTGATGATTCGGAAGCGTATGCGGCGAAGGATCGGTTTCGTGTAATAGCATCGCTGAAATACAACCGTTATCTCATATTGGGGATCCTGTTTCTGGCAGCTTCCTTTTTACTCCGGTTAAAAATATATTATCGCGTGATATCATCCGTTTGTCTCATTATTGCCGCTGTCTCGGGCATTTTCGGGAATCGGAAACGCCGTAATAATTTACCGATATTTCTTGACAAGAAAGACGACTGATAATATAATATAAGCGTATGTATTGTACACTTGTGTACTAATATTGATAAGGAGGATACATGGATGAAAAAAGCAAGAACCATACTTGCGATCATGCTTGCTTTGGTCATGGTGCTGAGTATCCTGCCGACTTCCTTTGCAGATTCTGCAAAGAAGATCGACAAGATCGAGAAACGCGCTGCTTCGTCTGCTGACGAACGCATCCAGAGCAAAACCGGCAGAACGTTCACCACGCTGGATGAGCGGCTCAATGCCTCGAAGAGCATCGATCCGGAATCAATTGTTACCGTGATCGTTGTATTCGAAGATCCCGCACTGAGTGACACTTACACAGCGGAAGAGATTCGTGCCAAGAAGGCAGAATCTGTACAGAACCGTATGTCCAGTGCGCACGACACCTTCTTCAAGGCACTATCGTTTGAAGCAAAGCGTCTGTATGATTACACCGCTTTGATCAACGGTATGTCTATCCAGACAGCATACAAGAACATTGCTGCGATGGAGAAGATGGACGGTGTCAAGAAGGTCTATGTTGCGAATGAGTACAACGCTCCCGATGTGCAGAAGCCGACGCAGGCGAACGCAAACATCATCACCGGCGCATACTCGATGCAGAACATCGGCCTTTACGGCGACGGAATGGTCGCTGCGGTTCTGGATACCGGTCTGAACATCAATCATGAGGTGTTCCAGGATTACGGCGTCATTACCGATCCGGCATTCACCGAAGAGTATGTTTCCTCCGTACCGACCACGGTCGAAGGTAAGTACCTCTCCGACAAGGTCCCCTTCTCGTATGACTACTACGATATGGACGACGACGTAACGGATTACAACGGACACGGTTCCCATGTATCCGGTACGATCACCGGTCTTGCGATCGACGAAGACGGTGCAATCAAATTCATGGGTGCAGCTCCGTGCTCGCAGCTCGTATTCATGAAGATCTTCGCTGACCAGGCTGCCGGTACGAACTCCGCTATCTACATGGCGGCTCTTGAAGATTGCTTCCTGTTAGGTGTTGATGCGATCAACATGTCCATCGGCGCTCCCGGCGGCTTCGTCTATGACGACGAACTCGAAGGTGAATTCGGCAATGTTTATAGGAAGCTTGATCAGGCAGGCGTCATTGTCTGCATCTCTGCAGGTAATGAATATTCCATGGCCTATAATGCCGGCAACTTCGCGGGTGACGGTTATGTCCTCGCTGAATATGCCGACTATGCCGAGATTGCAAGTCCGTCCACCTATGAAGGCAACGTTTCCGTTGCATCCATGGAAAACCTCGCATATCCGTCTTTCGCGATCGAGTACAACGGCGAAGCATTCTCATACACCGACAATTGTGACGACGGCGAACATGGCTGGCTGCAAAACTTTGCGGATCAGGAACTTGAGCTTGTATGGTGCGGCAAAGGTTCTCCCGAAGAGATTCCCGATGAGGTTGAGGGCAAGATCGCTCTCGTCATCCGCGGCGACCTGTCGTTCTCCGAAAAGAACGCAAACGTTGCAGCGAAGGGTGCAATCGGTATGGTTCTGTTCAACAACACGTCCGGCGCGATCGGCATGTTGATCGATCCGTACTACATCCCGGCAATCAGTATTCAGCTGGATGCAGGTCAGAAGATCCTGGCGGGTCTCGACGTGGACAACACGTTCAGAGTACCGTCCGAGCTTCTTGAAGTCGACAATCCGAGCGCGTGGCTGATGAGCACGTTTTCCAGCTGGGGTACCACGCCTTCTCTGGAGCTCAAGCCGACGCTCTCCGCTCCCGGCGGCATGATCTATTCCTCCGTTGCAGGCGCATCCGACGCATACGAGGTTTACAGCGGCACGTCCATGGCGTCCCCGAACGCCTGCGGTTCGTTCCTGCTGCTGGCCCAGTATCTGAAGGATACTTATCCCTCGCTCTCCAAGGCACAGCGTGCGGAACTTGCTGAGGATCTTGTTGAATCCACCGCAATGCTTCCGATCGACGGCGACGGTTATCTGTACTCTCCCAGAAAGTCCGGTTCCGGTATCCTTGACCTCGAAGCGGCAGTCAGCTGCCCGATCTACTTCGTCGAGCCGATCGTGAATCTGTATGACGATCCGGAGAAGAATGGCGTTTATAACCTTCGTTATACGGCAATCAACCTGAGCGATGAAGAACAGGTTTATGACCTGGAGGTCCTCGGTCTGTATGACTATGTTACCCAGGGATACAACACGCTGACCTCCGACTATCTGTTGGATGGCGCCGGCATCACCGTGGAAGGTCCGACGGAGATCACGATCCCCGCAAACGGCACCTACGAAGGCAAACTCAAGATCACGCTTGACGACGATGCGAAAGCATACTTCGATCAGACGTTCGAAAACGGCAACTTCTTCGAAGGTTATGTGTACTTCGAGAACCAAAATCCGGGTGCAGCCTCCGATTCTCCCGTTGCAGCAGGCATCCTCGGCGATGCAAACCTTGACGACAAGGTCACAGCAGCAGACGCAGCTGAGATTCTCCGCGCAGTCGTCGGTCTCACCGAGCTCAATGAAACGGCTCTGTACTTCGCAGACGTAAATCAGGACGGCGCTGTGACGGCAGCAGACGCAGCGTTCATTCTCCGTGCAGTCGTCGGTCTCGAAACGCTGCCGAGCTATACGCCCACTGCGAACATCGCAAGCGCGGATGCACACTTCACGTTCAACGGCTTCTACGGCGATTGGACGCAGGGTCCGGTTCTTGACAGAGTCTGGA
>CAMYWS010000029.1 GCA_947302865.1 uncultured Clostridia bacterium | reverse complement strand
GCGAGCGCGTGCTGTCCCGCCTGATCGCGCGCGGGTTTTCCTATGACGTCGCGCGTAAAGCGTATGAATCGGCGCTTTCGGAGGAGGACGAATGGAGCGAATCATAACCGGACAACAGGCAAAAGCCGGGGACCGCGCGGTCATTGCATCCGGCGTTTCCTCGCGAGCGCTGATGCGCACCGCGGCAGAGGGGATCGCGGGCGCGGTCAGGGCGCGGATGAAGGGCGGCGAAACGGTCACGGCGATCTGCGGGACCGGAAACAACGGCGGGGACGGCGTCGCCGCCGCGCTGCTGCTGCGCCGCGACGGGATCGACGCGCGGATCGTGCTTTGCGGCGAACCCGGTCAATGCACGCCGGATACGGCGTATTATCTGGACCTTGCAAATGCGGAAGCTGTTCCGGTCCTGACCGTATGGGAACCGGTTTCCGACGAGATCGTGATCGACGCGCTGTTCGGTGTCGGGCTGAACCGCCCGATCGAGGGAGAAAAGCGTATACTGATCGAACGGATGAACGAAAGCGGAAATCCGATTGTCGCCGCCGACCTGCCGTCCGGACTGCACGCGGACAGCGGCGTGGTTTTGGGCGTCGCCGTCAAAGCGGCATGCACCGTGACGATGCAGGCAAGAAAGGCGGGCATGCTGCTCGGAAAAGGACGAGCGCTGTGCGGTGACGTGATCGTGCAGCCGCTGTATCCCGACGAAACCGATCCGGCGCTGTTTTATCAGGACGAGGACGATATCGCGGCGCTTCTGCCGCCGCGTCCGTTCGATTCGCATAAGGGACGGAACGGACACGCGCTTTTGTGCGTCGGTTCCGCAACCTATCCGGGCGCGGCGCTGCTCTGTTCACGCGCGGCGCTTCGCGGCGGCGCGGGGCTTTTGACTGTCTGCACGCCGGACCCGGTGCGGCCGTTTTTCGCCGCGCTGCCGGAGGCGATTACGATACCCACCGGCACGGACGACTGGTGCGAAGCGGCGGCGAAAACCGCCGAAGCGTGCATGGCGGGAAAACAGGCGATCGGGATCGGCAGCGGAGCGGGCAAGGGCGACATTCTGCCTGTGATCGAAGCCGCACTGAAAACGGGCGCGAAACTCGTGCTCGACGCGGACGCGTTGAATCAGATGGCACGGGACCGGACGATCTTCGGACTTCTGCACAAAAACGTCGTGCTGACCCCGCACGCGGGGGAGATGGCGCGATTGCTTGGCTCGACGGTCGAAGACGTGCTGTCCGATCCGCTCGGCGCGGTTCGGGCGTTCCCCTGCACGACGCTTCTGAAGGGCGCGACGACGCTTATATACGCGGACGGGAAAACCGCGTTCACGACGTTCGGCAATCCCGGTTTAGCGAAGGGCGGCAGCGGCGACGTTTTGACGGGTATCATTACCGCGCTGCTTGCGCAGGGACTTCAGCCGTTCGACGCGGCGAGGACGGGCGCGTACCTGCTCGGCACGGGCGCGGACCGCGCGATGAAACTGCTCGGAGAACGCGCGCTGCTTGCAAGCGACGTCATTGATATGGTATAATAAAGCATATGGAAGAAAGAAAGATACACGGAAACGTCGCGGGCATTCGCGACACCATACTGAACGAGATGCAGCTGCTGTACGACGAGACGCAGCCCACGGGCGTGTTCGCGTCGTCGGCGCTCCTCGAGAAGCTTGCTGACTTTACCGAACGGATCGGGCGTGAGATCTCGGTCTATCTGTCGCGCAGCGGCAAGGTCGCGGACGTTTCGATCGGCGACGCAACGACCGTATCCATGCCGGATATGCGCCTTGTGCGCAACACGGACCGACTTGCAGGTGTGCGCTGCATCCACACGCATCCGAACGGCAGCGGGTATTTGTCCGACGTTGATCTCGGCACGCTGAACTCCATGCGGCTCGACGCGATGGCGGCGGTCGGCGTGCGGGACGGAAAGCCGACATCGGTCTACGTTGCGTTCGTCGGCGAGATGGAAGGCGAGGAGCGCAAGCCGGTCATCTACGGACCGATGCGCGCGGACCGTCTGCCGCAGGATGCGCTGCTGAACGCGCTGATCGAGGCGGACAACCGCCTGAAAGCACCCGCCTACGCGGTCACGCAATCGGAGCCGGAACGCGCGGTGCTGGTCGGCATCGACAATGACGACGGCTACGACACGCTTGCCGAACTGAAAGCGCTTGCGGATACCGCGGGCGTCAATGTCGTGCACGTCGAGCGGCAGCGCAAGCGTCCGGTCGACAACGGCACCTACGTCGGCTCCGGCAAGGCGGACGAGCTGCGGCTCATCGGCAGCGCGACCGAAGCGGACGTATTCATCTTTGACGACGAACTGACGGCGATCCAGATCCGAAACCTCGAAAGCATCCTCGGCACGCCGGTCATCGACCGCACAATGCTGATCCTCGATATCTTCGCGACCCGCGCAACGACACGCGAGGGCAAGCTGCAGGTCGAGTTATCGCAGCTCAAGTACCGTCTGCCGCGTCTTTTGGGCGTCGGCGTCGCGATGTCCCGGCAGGGCGCTTCCGGCGTCGGCATGCGCGGTCCCGGCGAGAAAAAGCTCGAGATCGACCGTCGCCGCATCCGCAGGCGCATCTATGAGCTCGAACAGGAGCTCAAGGAGGTCGAAAAACAGCGCGGCGTTCGGCGCGCCGTCCGCAAAAGGAGCGAAACGCCGATCGTTGCGCTCGTCGGCTATACGAACGCGGGCAAGAGCACGCTTCTGAACGTGCTTTCGGACAGCGACGTGCTCGCGGAGGACAAGCTGTTTGCAACGCTCGATCCCGTTGTACGCAGCGTGACGCTGCCGAACGGTACGCCGTGCCTGCTTTCCGACACGGTCGGGTTCATCAACAAACTGCCGCACGATCTCGTGCAGGCGTTCCGTTCCACGCTGGAAGAGGTGAAGGACGCCGATCTCATCCTGCACGTCGTCGACGCGGGCTGTCCGTATTACGAGGTGCAGATGCGGGTCACCGAGCAGGTGCTCGAATCCCTGGGCGCGGGCAATACGCCCTGCATCGAGGTCTATAATAAATGCGACCTGCCCGAGGCGATCCCCTCGAAACGCGCGAAAGCCGTCGCGATCAGCGCAAAGACGGGCATGGGGATCCCGACGCTTCTCGAACGCATCGAAGCGGAGCTGAACCGCACACAGCGGCGCGTGGAGCTGGTGATCCCGTACGACCGCTATGAAGCGATCCGCGTGCTGCACGAGATCGGTACGGTCCTTGCGGAATCGCACGAGGCGGACGGCACGCACATCATGGCGATGATCGAGGAGAGCAAGATCTACCGGCTGAAAAACGTTCTGGACGGATGACCCGACAGTTTCGTGCATTGTTTACAATCGTATTACAATTATTTTGCCTGAACGGTGGCGGTGCGGCTTTTCAAACGATGCAATCCGTGGTATACTGTATTCGTAGGAGTATGTTATGAAACGCTCTATTTCGATCCTCCTTGCCGTTTTTCTGCTGCTTGCGATCCCGCACGCGGCGGTCGGCGACGGGGTACAACCGCATATAATCGAAGCGGATCATGTTCTGATCTATAATCCGTTGCCGTACGATGCAAAGGGGAACTCGCTGTTTTCCGGCACGCTTCCGCAACCGGAGGACGAAGAATCGGACGGCGAACATCCATTCACGCCCGGACTGCACAAAACCGGCAAGGACCTTTCGCTCGATCGGAAAACGCCGGATACGCATGATTTCTGGATCTGCACCGATCTCATGACGTATCGGTACGACAAACGCACGTTCCGCCTTGCCGCGGAGGGTGCACATTGTCGTATCTGGACGATGGAAAACGATGCCCTTGCCTTTTCGACAGAGCAGACCGAGGAGATGCTCAAAGAGTTCGAAACGGTCATCGCGCCGACGGAATCCGAATATTTCGGCGATTTTCGCGACCTTTCCGGCGACGGAAAGCTGGAGATCGTGACCTACGCGATGAACAGTCTTTCGGTCTGCGGATTCTTCGACACCTACGATCTGTACACGCGGGAAGAAATCGCCGTCATCGACCCGGACGATCCGGAAAGCTACAACTGTCTGCCGATCATCAACGTCAATTCCCGCATGGCGGACCAAATGAACGTCGTGATCGGCACGCTTGCGCACGAGTTCCAACATCTGATTTTAAGAAGCGCCGTGCTTGCGTCTCCCGCGAACGCGGACCGGCTCGGCAGCGAGATAACGGTCCCGCTTTGGTTGAACGAGGGCTTTTCGATGGCGGCGGAGGAGCTTTGCTATCCGGGCTCGGTCGCGGAGCAGGGCTATGTCGACGCGTTCGCCCGATCGAACAAGGTTTCTCTCGGCATGAGCTACCGGCACTTTGACACGACGGCGTCGGACGTCGGCGCATACGGACAGTCGTTCCTGTTTACGGAATACCTGCGCGTGCAGTGCGGCGACGGCGCCTTCCGCGATATTCTTGCGTATTGGCGCGGCGCGGAGGATGCTTCCGTGCTCACGGAGGGACAGGCGATCCGCGCACAGCTCAGCGAAGAGCAGCGCGCGGCACTTGACGGGATCGTATCGTACGGCGACACGACCGGCGCGGCGCTCGGTTCGGAGGATGAGATCCTGCTGTCGAAGCTTGCGCTTGCGTTCCGACTCGCGATCCTTTTGAAGGAACCGGAAGGGATCTATGCGATCGGCGCGTCAGACCCCGCCGTGCCGGCGTATACGGGAAGCGGAAGAAAGATCGAAGGCGGCGGCGCGCTCTTTATAGAGTGCCGCGGAAGCTTCGCCGTTCCCGCCGACGCGGACAGCGGGCTGATCTTTGTCGGGATCAAAGACGGCGTCGTTACGGAGATCCGGACGGTGCCGGAGCCGGAAGAGGGCTATTACGTGATCGCCGCATACTATAACGGCGAATGGCATGCGATCGCAGCAAAGCCGTCGGCGGACCGGTATCTTGAAACCGTTCCGGTACAGCCGAACGCAGACGGCACGATCGACGCGGCAAACACGAACGGCGCGATCTTCCGCGCGGTCAGGACCGAAAACGGCTTCCGGTTTGAATGTCGCAGCTCCGGCGGAACGCACGCCCTCGGCCGCACGTCCGGCACAGCTCAGACGATGCGGATCGCAGACGGAGACGATACGTTTACCTGGTCGCATTTTCCGGACGGGGCAGACCGGCTGCAGGCGGACGGATTCTACGGACGCGCGGTCCTGTTCGGCAGCTTATATCGCGGCTTCGGATATTTTGCGCCCGCGTACTTCGGGAACGAGTCCTTTGCAAAGCCCCGGCTTCTGCGCGTGACCATCATGCGCGGCGACGCAAACCTTGACGGGAAGCTGACGGCCGCGGACGCCGCGCTGGTGCTCAGGACGGTCGTCGGGTTGTCCTTTATGAACGAGCCGATGTGCGCGGCGGGCGACACGGACGGAGACGGGGAGATCACGGCGTCTGACGCCGCGAAGATCCTGCGTCTCGTGATACAATTAGACTTTTGATCGGAGGATCGGATATGCGATCTATACCATGGAAAAGAATCATAGCAGGAATCTTGATCCTGTGCATGGCGGTCCCGCTTGCGGGCTGCGCCGCGGGATCGGAAGACGCTTCAAAGGGCATCGTGATCAGCGAAGTCGTTTCAAGCAACGGCCGCAGCTACGAGCACGACTATTACGGCTCGCCGGACTGGATCGAATTGCACAACGAATCGAATCATCCGATCGACCTTTCGCTCTGGAGCATCACGGACAACGTCAAGAACCCCGAGAAGGCGTTTACGCTGCCGGAAATGACCCTGCCCGCGGACGGGTATCTTCTGCTGCTTGCGACCAAGCAGGAAAAGACCGATATGTTCACATGGGACGGGAAAAGTCCCATCTGCCTCGGCTTTTCGCTGAAGGCGGCGGGGGAGGACCTCGTTCTCATCAATTCAAATCTCCAGTCCGTCTATGAGCTTGCAGTTCCTGCGCTGAACCGCGATATCTCTTATGCGCGCCGCGAAAACGGGACCTACGGCTACTGCGACGCGCCGACGCCGGGCGAGGCGAACACGACGAAGATCACGGACGTACAGCCGGAGCCGAAGGAAGAGGAGGATCCGACGCCGATGACCGGCGTGGAGATCAGCGAGATCTCCGCGCGAAATTCACTGCAGCTATGCGGCGGATGCCTGAAAAACGACTGGATCGAGCTGCATAACACGACGAACAGAGACGTCGATCTCAGCGAGTTCACTCTCTGCGACAAACCGAGCGATTATGACGACGCGAACCTATCCGGCGTGCTGCCTGCAAACGGATATCTGGTCGTTTACTGCTGCGAAAAGGACTGCAAAACGAAGGATCAGCATGTATGCATCGACCTCGGCATAAGCCGCTACGGCGAAACGCTGTATCTTTTTGACCCGAACGGCTTCGAACTTGAAACGGTCGTCATGCCTGAGATCCCGTATAAGGACGTGACATACGCGCGCCGCGCGGACGGTTCGTTCGGCTATTGCGAGACGCCGACGCCCGGCGAAGCGAACACGGCGGATATTACGAACGACCCGCCGTATCGCCCGGAAGAGACGACGCTGCCCGAACAGAACGACAGCGACGACGGGCCGGCGGATCCGACCGTGAACGCCAAGCGCCCGACGGACATTCGCATCAGCGAAGCGCTTGCGAACAATGCATACAGCATCACAGACGCCGAGGGAGAGCGTTCGGACTGGGTCGAGCTGTATAACGCGACCGATCAGCCGATCGCGCTGTCGGGCCGGTATCTTTCGGACAACCCGAACAATCTGATGAAATGGGCTCTGCCCGAAACCGCGACGATCGCGGCGCACGGGTATCTGATCATCTTCCTGTCCGGCAAGACGGATATCACGACCGAGCTTCACGCAAGCTTTTCGCTCGGCACGGGCGAGACGCTGTATCTTTACAATTCCGGGACCGGCGAGCTTGACTGGGTTACGGTTCCCGAGCTTCCGGATAATACCGCGGTCGGTCTCAATGAAAACAACGAACAGGTCTATTACCGTTATCCGACGCCGGGCGAGGCGAACGGACACGCGGAAAAGACCGCGGAGGCGATCGGTTTTTTTCAACCTGACGGCGTATACATCTCCGAGGTATGCGCCATTCATGATCGGGGAAGCAACGAAAAGGACTGGATCGAGCTTTATAACGGCGCGGATACGGACGTATCGCTTGACGGCTGGTATCTGAGCGATTCGCTGAAAGACCTTACAAAATATCGCATCACGTCGCTCTCGGTTGAAGGGCACGGCTATGCCGTCCTCAATACGACCGGCTCGTATGCGGATTATGAAAACGGGGATGCAAACTTCAGCATCAGCCCGACAGGCGAAACATTGTACCTTTCCGACGCCGGCGGCACCGTACGCGACGCGTTTCAGACCGGCGTACAGCGCAAGGGTATGTCGAGCGGAAGGATCGAAGACGACAATCATGTGCGCCGTGTTTTCTTTACCGATAAGACAAAAGGCGAGAAGAACAGCAATCAAAGCTACCCGGGCTACGTGAGCCAGCCGATGTTCTCCGATACGGCGCTGTATCATAACGATCCGTTTACGCTCACGCTTTCGTGCATTGACCCGAATGCCGAGATACGCTACACAACGGACGGCAGCGAGCCTTCCCAGGGCAGCAAACTGTATACGGCACCGATCGACATCGGCAAGAACGCCGTGATCCGTGCGGTCGCATACAAAAACGGACTTCTTCGCAGCGAGATCGTCACGTTCCATTATCTGTTCGAAAAGCCGCATACGCTTCCGGTGGTGTGTATCGCCATGTCGCCGGAGGATTTCAACACGGTCTATAAGGTAAAAGAACATAAGAATATCAAGGAGCGCAAGGGGTATGTAAACTACTACGAAGCTGACGGACTGATGGGCACAGCGTTTCCGTGCGATATCAAAGCCAAGGGCAGAGGTACGCTGAAATACATTTCGCAGAAATCCATGACCTTGACGCTGCGTGCGGAATACGGCGTGCGGAGAGTTGATTATCCGTTTTTCCCCGGGTATGACTTCACTGAGTTTTCCTCCTTCGCGCTTCGGCAGGCGGGGCAGGACTATCATAAAGCAAGGCTGACGGATGCGTTTGTGTCCCGCGCCTGTGTCGGATTGAACGTCGACTGTGCAAACTCCCGGTTTTGCGTAGTGTATGTGAACGGTAAGTATTACGGGATCTATGATTTCAACGAAGATCTCAATTCCCGCTATCTTGAGACGCACTTCGGCGTTGATCCCGATACAGTCAATTCCATTATGCGAAACGGCTCGACGGCGATGAAGGGCTCGAACAAAGAGTTCAAGGAAGTCTTTAACGCCGCAAAGAACGCGAACCTGTCGTCGGATGATGCGTATCGGAAGTTTTTGGAAAAGGTGGACGCCGACGCGTTTATCGATTATGTAATCTGCCGGCAGCTGTTTATCGATACCGACTGCTTCAACCAAAAATACTGGAGAACAACCGACTATCGCATCAAATGGCGTCCGATCCTGTACGATCTGGACCTTGCCATGAGCAGCGGGGAGAACCGCAACGTCGCTTACCTGTATTTCAACAAAGGCGGCACACCGTCGAACAACGGCTCGCTGACGTACTTCTATTTCACCGTGGCGTTGAAAACCAATCACGAATGGCGGCAGAAGTTCATCGAGCGTTATGTAGAGCTTGTAATGACGCAGCTTTCGCCGGAGCGGCTGACGGCTCTGCTGGATCAGATGACAAAAGAGCTTGAACCGGAAATGGCGCGGCATATCGAACGGTGGAAATATCCGAAGAGCATGTCGGACTGGAGAAGCTCGATCGAAACCCTGCGTAAAAAGCTTGAAAAGCGACCTGCCATCGCGCTTGAGCATATCCGAAAGGAGTTCAACATCAAGCAATCTGAGATCGACGCGCTGATCGCAAAGTATCAGAATCCGTAAATCAAAATGATCCCGGCAGCGCCTGCCGGGATCCGGTTTTTGTATTTATCTTTTCTTGTAGAGCACGAGCTCCGGATCCGCGCCGCCTTCCGCGTAGGTGCAGATCAGGATAAAATCCATGTTCGCAAGCACGCCGAAGCACCGGTCGCCGCCGAACTCGCATTCGAGCTGATTCCCGAGATACGTCGTCCCGTCGTTGAGAAACTTCACCTTCATGCCGCTCGGCAGAGGGTATTCGAGATTCACATAGCTTCCGACAAGCGCGTTCAGCTTATCGAGCTTCGGCATGCCCTCGATCCCGAGATCGTTGATCTCTTCGATCAGCTTTTGCTTGAACGCTTCGAACTGTCCGTCGTCGCTCAGCTCCTCATACCGCTTCCAGTAGTCCAGCCGGGGCAGCTCCTGCATGAGATACGCGCGCGCCTGTTCCTCGGTAAACTCTTCGCTGACCATATGTTTGACGCAGACGTCGATCAGATCGTCCATATCACTGTACGTGTACGTTCCGTCGGCATAACACCATTTGCAGTAATCCGCGTTCGGCGTTCCGTCCGCGTTTCTGCCGATGATTTCGTCCTCCAGCGGCATGCCGCAGCATTGACAGATGCGCTTCTGGGGTACGCCGAGCAGCGCGTTGATGGACACGCCGAACAACTCGGACAGCAGCTTCAGCGTTTCGGTATTCGGCACCGTTTCGCCGGTTTCCCATCTTGACACCGCCTGCCGCGTCACAAACACTTTTTCGGCAAGCTCGTCCTGCGAAAGCCCCGCATTTGTGCGAAGCGTATAAATAACGTCTTTCGTAGCCATCGGATCACCTCCTGAAGGTATCATAACACAGTAACGCGGCTTTGAAAAGCAACATGTTGTTGCGCGGTGAAAAAA
>CAMYWS010000028.1 GCA_947302865.1 uncultured Clostridia bacterium | reverse complement strand
GCGATCATGTCGGAGCGGACCATATCATCTACATCAATGTGATGAACCGGCTTTCCGTGGACTGCGACTGCGACGGCAATCCGGCCGAGCCGGATATGCATGACATCGGCATTTTAGCATCATTTGATCCGGTCGCGCTGGATCAGGCCTGCATCGATCTTGTCTATGCCGCGCCGGACAGCGCGTCGCTCGTCCGCCGCATCGAACGGCAGCACGGCATCCATACGCTCGAACATGCGGAAAAGATCGGCCTCGGAAGCCGCACCTACACCCTGATCGATATCGATGGATAATCTATGGGCAATCCTTCGACGGGAAGCCGTCTATATTTGGTACTACTTTGACCTGCAATTACGGCAGATCTTTTGGTACTGGGTGCTCGGCATGGCGATCGGCTCTCTGATCTCGGTGTTCGTGAAGGATAAAATTCATGGACTGTTTGGCAAAATGCAGGGCAAAAAATGGGGGCTGCTGGGCATCGTTCCGGCGTGCCTGCTTGGGATCGCCTCTCCGCTTTGCATGTACGGGACGATTCCGATTGCGGCGTCGTTCCGAAAACAGGGGATGCGGGAGGATTGGCTCGCCGCGTTTATGATGGCGTCGATCCTGCTGAATCCGCAGCTTATCGTATACAGCGCGGCACTCGGTCCGGCAGCGCTCGCGGTGCGGATCGCTGCCTGCTTCCTTTGCGGCTGCGCGGCCGGAATCCTGGTACACGTCTTTTACCGTAAAAACCCGTTTTTCAATTTCGATGGCTTTGCAGAGCGTGAAAGCCGTGACACACATCCGAATCTTTTGGCGCGTTATCTTCTGAACCTTTGGCGCAATGTCAAGGCGACCGGCCTGTATTTCCTGCTTGGCGTACTGCTGTCCGCGCTGTTTCAGCGATACATGCCGCAGGATGCGATGGTGCGCCTGTTCGGCGGTAACGAGGCGTGGGGCGTGCTGATGGCGGCGACGATCGGCGTTCCGCTGTATGCCTGCGGAGGAGGCACGATCCCGCTTCTCAGGCAGTGGCTTGCGGAAGGGATGCGTCTCGGCAGCGCGGCAGCGTTCATGATCACCGGCCCCGCCACGAAGATTACAAATCTCGGCGCGTTGAAGATCTGTATGGGATGGAAGCGGTTCTTACTGTATTTCGGCTTTGTCATGCTGTTTTCGCTTGTGTCGGGGCTGTTCGTGAATCTTGTTCTGTGAATTCCCAAAAATCAAGCCGCAGAATAATCTGCGGCTCGATTGCTGTTCAATCTTGTGCTTCGGTTTCTTGTTCTGTTTCCGGTAATGCGGACGCGTCACGGAACGAGCGACTGATCTGAGAAACGCTGCGCGTATAGCGGCGGCGAGCGTCGAAAGTGAAAGCTCCTCATAGAGGCTCTCGTTGATATAGGCGACCGGTTCCGAAGGGAATCCGCCGATAAGACATGAAAATCGAGCAGCAAAAAATAAAAAAAAACACTTGACAAGAAAAACACAAAGTGATATGATTGCTCACGTGTTTTTTGTATATTATATATCTCTGACGCGTTCCGCGAGGAGAACAGAACCGAATACGCATCGGAAAAACACGATGATCAAAGGTGAACGCGAGGCGTCCATCCTTGGGGAAAACTCCCCTCGGACGGGCGCCTTTCTCTTTATGGAAAAGACGGAGGAATGGGTATGAAAAAGTACATCTTTGTGACCGGCGGCGTGGTATCCGGTCTCGGCAAGGGTATAACGGCGGCGTCGCTCGGCAGGCTCTTGAAGGCAAGAGGATTGAAGGTCGCGGCACAGAAGCTCGATCCGTATATCAACGTCGACCCCGGTACCATGAGTCCGTATCAGCACGGCGAAGTCTACGTGACCGAAGACGGTGCGGAAACCGACCTCGATCTCGGACACTACGAACGATTCATCGACGAGGACCTGAACCGGTATTCGAACCTCACGACCGGCAAGGTCTACGCAAATGTTCTCTCGCGCGAGCGGCAGGGCGGATACCTCGGCAAGACGGTGCAGACGATCCCGCACATCACGGATGAAATCAAACGCTTCATCTACCGCGTCGGCGAAACCTCGGACGCGGACGTCGTGATCACCGAGGTCGGCGGTACGATCGGCGACATCGAGGGACAGCCGTTTTTGGAGGCGATCCGGCAGGTGGGACGCGAGGTCGGCAGAGACAATGCGATCTACATCCACGTCACGCTCGTACCGTACCTGAAGGCAAGCGGCGAACACAAGTCCAAGCCGACGCAGCACTCAGTCAAAGAACTGCAGGGCATGGGCATCACGCCGGATATTCTGGTGCTCCGCACGGACGAGCCGATCGCGGACGGCGGCATCTTTGAAAAGATCGCGCACTTCTGCAATGTCGACCGCGACTGCGTGATCGAAAACCTGACGCTGGACACGTTGTACGAGGCGCCCTTGTATCTCGAACAGGCGCATTTTTCGGATTTCGTATGCAAAAAACTGCACCTTGACGCGCCTGCGCCGGACCTTACGGAATGGCGGCAGATGGTGGAACGTGTCAAGCACCCGAAAGGACGCGTCACGGTCGCGTTGGTCGGCAAATATACGCAGCTCCATGACGCGTATCTTTCGATCGTCGAAGCGTTGAAGCATGCGGGATATGCGCGCGGCGTGGAGGTACAGATCCGCTGGATCGATTCGGAGGCGTTCGAACCGTCGATGCTTTCCGGCGCGGACGGCGTTCTGGTGCCCGGCGGGTTCGGCAATCGCGGCATCGAGGGCATGATCGACGCCGCGCGCTTTGCGAGAATGCACGCGCTTCCGTATTTCGGTATCTGTCTCGGTATGCAGATCCTGTGTATCGAATACGCACGCTCGGTGCTCGGTTGGACCGACGCAAACTCGGGCGAATTCGACCCGGAGAGTACCCATAAGGTCATCGATTTCATGCCCGGACAGAGCGACGAGATCGACAAGGGCGGCACACTTCGGCTCGGCAGTTATCCGTGCGTGATACAACCCGGCACGACGATGGATCGCTGTTACGCACTTGACGCGATCGCGGAGCGGCACAGACACCGCTACGAACTAAACAATGAATTCCGACAGCGACTTTCCGACGCAGGGCTGACGTTTTCGGGCGTTTCCCCGGACGGACGCCTGGTGGAAGCGGCAGAGCTTTCCGATGCGCCGTTCTTTGTCGGCGTGCAGTATCATCCGGAATTTAAGAGCAGACCCAATAAACCGCACCCGCTGTTTCTCGGATTCATCGAGGCAGCACAGCATTATCATAACAATAAAGGAGAAAAACCATGAAACATTATACAAAAGAAGACATCATCCGCATCGTCAATGAAGAAGACGTTGAATTTATCCGACTGCAGTTCACCGATATTTTCGGACAACTCAAAAATGTCGCGGTCACGCGCTCTCAGATCGATAAGGTTCTGGACAACAAGATCATGATCGACGGCAGTTCCATTGAGGGCTTTACGCGTATCCACGAGTCAGACCAGTATTTAAGACCCGATCTCGACACCTTTGCGATCCTGCCGTGGATGCCATCGACAAGAAAGACCGCCCGCCTGATCTGCAACGTCTATAACCCGGACGGCACGCCGTTTGTGGGGGATCCGCGCTATGTGCTGCGCCGCGCGCTGGACAAGGCGGAAAAGCTCGGCTATACCTTCAACGTGGGTCCGGAAATGGAGTTCTTTCTCTTTGAAGCCGATGAAAAGGGACTGCCGACCTCCCGCACCGCGGACGCCGCAAGCTATTTTGACATGGCGCCGATCGATCACGGCGGAGACGTGCGCCGCGAAATCTGCCTGATGCTCGAGGAAATGGGCTTTGAAATCGAGGCGAGCCATCACGAAGTCGCCGAAGGTCAGCATGAAATCGATTTCAAGTATGCCGACGCCCTGACCGCCGCCGACAACATCAGCACGTTCCGCATGGCAGTCAAGACCATTGCGCAAAGCCGCGGTCTTCACGCCACCTTTATGCCGAAGCCCGTATTCGGCATCAACGGCAGCGGGATGCATATCAATATGTCGCTGTTTAAGGACGGAAAGAACATCTTCTTCGACCCGAACGGCGAAAAGCAGCTCAGCAAGGAAGCGTACAGCTTTATCGCGGGGATCCTGACGCACGTGCGCGGCATGACGGCGATCACCAATCCGCTCGTCAATTCCTATAAACGGCTTGTGCCCGGCTACGAAGCGCCTTGTTATCTTGCGTGGAGCGCTTCGAACCGCTCCGCGCTGATCCGTATTCCCGCTGCGCGCGGCAGCTCGACGCGCGTTGAGCTTCGCTGTCCGGACCCGGCCTGCAATCCCTACCTTGCGATCGCGGTCTGCCTCGCGGCAGGACTCGACGGCATCGAGAAGGACATGATGCCGCCTGAGGAGATCACCGAAAACATCTTCACCATGACCGAAAAAGAACGCAAGGCGCACGGCATCGACAGCCTGCCGGGGAACCTTTTGGAAGCGGTGGAGCTTTTGGAGCAGAATTCGCTGATTACGGAAACGCTGGGCGAGCATGTCTGCCGGAGCTACGTATCCGGCAAGCGTCGCGAGTGGGACGAATACCGCACGCGTGTGACCGATTGGGAACTCAAAAGGTACATGATCGTATATTGAGGAACGGGATCGTAAAGAAATGAAACTGCGATTTACCAAAATGCAGGGACTCGGCAACGACTTCCTGCTCGTCCGGGGCTGCGTTCCCGACAACGCGGCGAAGCTTGCAGCAAGGCTGTGCGACCGTCATTTCGGCGTCGGCGCGGACGGTGTGATCTTTCTGACGCCTTCGGCTGCCGCGGACTGCGGTATGCGGATCTTCAACGCCGACGGCAGCGAAGCCGGAATGTGCGGAAACGGCATCCGCTGCGTGGGCAGGTATCTGTACGACAACGGCATCGTTCAAACGGAACGGATAACGGTGGAAACGCGCTCCGGCTTGAAAATCCTGACGCTCTGCACGGAAAACGGACAGGTCAAACATGTTTCCGTGGATATGGGACAGGCGACGATCACACAGAAGCACGTGTTTCTGCCCGAAGGGATGGGCGTCGGAACGGCGGTTTCGGTCGGGAATCCGCATCTGGTGATCTTTACCAGGGATGCGGAAAACGCGCTGCTGTCCCTTTGGGGACCGTACATGGAACGGGACGAACGCTTTCCGGGCGGCATCAACGTCGAGATCGCGCAGATCCTTTCTCCGGAAAAGATCCGCATGCGCGTCTGGGAACGCGGCTGCGGCATTACGCTTGCCTGCGGAACCGGGGCGTGCGCTTCGGCGTTTGCCGCCGTATATCAGGGGCTTTGTGAGAAAGATCGACCCATCGAGGTGGTTCTGGACGGCGGAAGCCTGTTTGTCACCGTGCAATCGGACGGCACCGTCATGATGGAGGGACCCGCCGAAACCGTGTTTATTGGAGAAACCGAGCTATGATCCGCATCAATGAGGGATATCTTTCCTTAACGCCCGCCTTCTTCTTTACGAAGATCGGGGAGGAGATTGCCGCGTTCGAGAAGCGGCATCCGGACAAGCGGCTGCTGCATCTGGGCGTGGGCGACGTTACAAAGCCTTTGGCGCCCGTTGTGATCGAAGCGATGCATCGCGCCGTTTCGGAGCAGGGAGATGCGGCATCCTTTCACGGGTATCTTCCCGAAACGGGGACGGATTTTCTGAAGGAAGCGATCGTCGCCTATTACGCGCGGCGGAACGTTACGCTGTCAACGGACGAGGTCTTTATTTCCTCCGGCGCTGCCGATGACCTTGGTGCCGTTCTGCATCTGTTTTCCCCGGAAAACCGCGTGCTTTTGATCGAGCCCGCTTATCCCGCCTATGCAGACGCCAATCAAATGGACGGAAGGAAGCTGATCAGACTTCCGGGTACGCCGGAAAACGGGTTTTTGCCGCTGCCCCCGCCGGATCTTCAGGCAGAACTCGTCTATCTTTGCTCGCCGAACAATCCGACCGGCGCAGCCTACACGCGCGGGCAATTGCGGCAGTGGGTCGACTGGGCAAAGGCACGGCAGGCGCTCATTCTTTTTGACGCCGCGTACGAGGCGTTCATTGCCGATGCGGATGTGCCGCACAGCATTCTGGAGCTCCCGGGCGCAGAGACTTGCGCGATCGAGATCAGCTCGCTTTCCAAGACCGCCGGGTTCACCGGCATGCGGCTCGGCTATACCGTTGTCCCGAAGGATCTCCGTGTAAACGGCGTTTCTTTGAACGATCTCTGGCGCAGGGACCGATGCACCCGAACAAACGGCGTTTCCTACATTATGCAGCGCGCAGGAGAGGCGGCGCTCTCGGAGGAGGGACAGCGGCAGAATCGTGTTAACATCGACTGTTATCGGGAGAACGGACGCATCCTGTCCGATGCGCTTCGCTCCGCGGGACTTTGGTTCACCGGCGGAAGAAACGCGCCGTACCTTTGGATGAAGTGTCCGGACGGCCTGAGCGGCCGGGCATTCTTCTCCCGCCTTTTGGAGCAGGTGCAGATCGTCGGCACCCCGGGCGAGGGCTTTGGTCCCTCGGGTGCGGGGTATCTGCGGCTCTCCTGCTTCGGAAGCCGCGGGGACACGGAAGAAGCCGCGCAGCGGCTGAAGCATATTCTGTAAATCAATCCGGAGGAAAGCATGGAACGGGAATTGATTCTGATCCTGGATTTCGGCGGGCAATATAAGCAGCTGATCGCGCGGCGGGTTCGCGCCGCAAACGTCTATTGTGAGATTTTGCCACACACCGCGGCGATCGGGACGATCCGTCGGATGGCGCCGCGCGGGATCATTCTTACCGGCGGACCGAGCAGCGTTTATGCGCCGGACGCGCCGACCTGCGATGAGGCGATCTTTACGCTGGGGGTACCCGTACTCGGCATCTGCTACGGGGCGCAGCTTATGGCAGAACTGCTCGGCGGACGGGTGGAAACGGCTGATACTTCGGAGTACGGCAGTGCCGAATTGCACATAGATGCGCCGGATTCCGCGCTGCTTCAAACCGTTCCCGAAACCACTGCCTGCTGGATGAGCCACAGGGATCGCGTCACAGCACTTCCGCCGGGCTTTCGCGTCACCGCGCATACGCCGCATTGTCCGATCGCTGCGATGGAGGACAGGACGCGAAACCTGTACGCGCTGCAGTTCCATCCGGAGGTACTGCATACGCCCGAAGGGACCGGTATGCTGTTCCGCTTCGTACGGGAGGTGTGCGCATGCGGCGGGACGTGGGTCATGGATTCCTATCTCGAGGAGCAGATCAGGGGGATTCGGGAACAGGCGGGCGGCGGCAGGGTTCTTCTGGCGCTGTCGGGCGGCGTGGATTCGTCGGTTGTAGCCGCGCTGCTGTCGCGCGCGATCGGAAAGCAGCTTGTCTGCGTTTTTGTCGATCACGGTTTGCTGCGAAAGGATGAGGCGAAAACGGTTGCGGCGGTGTTCGGTCCGGGCGGCGGATTTGATCTGACCTTTCGTCAGGTGGACGCCGGGGAACGGTTTTATCGGGCGCTTGCCGGTGTAACCGACCCCGAACAGAAGCGCCGGATCATAGGCGAACAGTTTATCCGGGTGTTTGAGACGGAATCCAAAGCGCTCGGAAGCATCGAATTCCTTGCGCAGGGCACCATCTATCCCGACGTCGTGGAGAGCGGTACGGGCAGCGCAGGCGCGGTCATCAAGTCGCATCACAACGTGGGAGGGCTTCCGAAGGATCTGTCCTTTTCCGGTCTGGTTGAACCTCTGCGGTTCCTGTTCAAGGACGAGGTGCGGGAACTGGGGCGAAAGCTGGGGCTTCCTGAAAGCATCGTCAGCCGTCAGCCGTTCCCGGGACCGGGGCTTGCCGTGCGGATCGTCGGAGCGGTGACGCCGGACAAGGTGCGTATCGTACAAGAGGCGGACGCCGTTTTTCAGGAGGAGCTGAATCGCTTCGGCGTGGACACCGGTACGGGTCAGTTCTTTGCCGCGCTTTCCAACCTGCGCTCCGTCGGCGTCATGGGCGACAGCCGAACCTATGACTGTGCGGTGGTGCTGCGCGCGGTTCAGACGGACGATTTTATGACCGCGACGGCGGCGCATCTGCCTTATGAGCTTTTGGACAGCGTGACAAATCGGATCGTCAATGAAGTCAAAGGCGTGAATCGGGTTCTTTATGACCTGACCGGCAAGCCGCCTGCGACAATCGAACTGGAATGATCCGGTCTGTGCCTGTCAACCGATCCCAAAAGAACTATGATGAAACTACTTTGATGAAGGAATAAAGGAGAACTGCTTATGTGCGGAATTGTGGGATATACCGGAACGCAGCCTGCTGCGCCGATTCTGTTGGAAGGACTCAAGAAGCTCGAATACCGCGGCTATGACTCAGCGGGGCTTGCGGTGCGCAGCGGCGATGCGCTCGCCGAGGTCGTGAAGGCGGCGGGCAAACTGAAAAACCTGATCGAGATGACGGACGAGGGACGTGCGCTGCCGGGTCTTTGCGGCATCGGGCATACGCGCTGGGCGACGCACGGTGAACCGAGCCGCAAAAACGCGCATCCGCATGTCTCGGGAAACGCCACGGGCTCCGGTTCGGGACCGGTCGAATCGGACGTGGTCGGCGTGCACAACGGTATCATCGAGAACTACGAGGAGCTTAAACAAAAGCTTCTCCGGAACGGCTACCGGTTTTACAGCGGAACAGACACCGAGGTGGCGATCAAGCTGGTGGACTATTATTATAAGAAGTATCAGATCGGACCGATCGATGCGATCAACCGTATGATGGTGCGTGTACGCGGCAGTTACGCGCTTGCGCTGATGTTCAAGGATTACCCGGGCGAGCTTTATTGCGCACGCAAGGACAGCCCGCTGATCATCGGCGTCGCCGACGGCGAAACGTTCCTTGCTTCGGACGTACCGGCGATTCTGAGCCGCACCCGTGACGTCTACTACATTGACAACCTGCAATCTGCAAGGCTTCTCCCCGGCGAAGCGCACTTCTATGATCTGAACGGCGACGAAGTGCAGCTGCCGCTGACTCGCGTTACATGGAATGCCGAAGCAGCCGAAAAGGGCGGCTACGAGCATTTTATGCTCAAGGAAATCCATGAGCAGCCGAAGGCGGTGCGCGATACGCTGAACAGCATCGTAAAGGACGGCAAGATCGATCTTTCGGCGGCGGGGCTGGATCGCACATTTTTGGAACAGGTAAAGAACATGCACATCGTTGCCTGCGGTTCGGCATGGCATGTCGGGATGCTCGCACAGTATGTTTTAGAGGACCTTGCGGAGATCCCCGTGCGCGTGGAGCTTGCGTCCGAGTTCCGCTACCGCAAAACGCTGCTTTCCGAAGGAACGCTGGTGATCATTGTGTCGCAGTCCGGTGAAACGGCGGATAGTTTAGCGGCGCTGCGAAAGGCGAAGGAACAGGGCGTGCCGACGCTTGCGATCGTGAACGTCGTGGGCTCGACGATCGCGCGGGAAGCAGATCATGTGCTCTATACGCTTGCCGGTCCCGAGATCGCGGTGGCGACGACCAAGGCGTACAGCGCACAGCTTGTTTCCATGTACGTGCTGGCGGTCGCGCTTGCAGAGGTGCGCGGGAGAATCGACGAAACGCAGACAGCGGCATATCTGAAAGCGCTCGATGCGCTGCCCGAGCAAATGACGCATGCGCTTGAAAACAAGGAACGTATCCAATGGTTTGCCAGCAAACACGCGAACGCGCGGGATATCTTTTTCATCGGACGCGGACTCGACTACGCGATCTGTCTCGAGGGCAGCCTCAAAATGAAGGAGATCTCCTACATCCACAGCGAGGCGTACGCCGCGGGCGAGCTGAAGCACGGCACGATCAGCCTTGTTGAAAACGGTACGCTGATCATCGGCGTTCTGACGCAGCAGGACCGCATCGAAAAGACCGTCAGCA